>NZ_JALOCP010000028.1:0-119848 GCF_030511745.1 Paraburkholderia sp. SECH4 | reverse complement strand
GATTCACTGATCACGTTCAACCGGAATCCGTGATCACGTTCGCCGAAATACGCAATCAGTTGCTTGCCCCGCAATTTTCCCGACTCATAGGCCTCCTGGAGCGCTGCCTGTATTTCGGCGTCGTTGTCGCCGGCGCCAACAATCATGAGGGCGGCATTCAGTGGAACGAGGCCTTTCTCTACTGCAACCACAAGCCTCTCTTCTCCCTGATGCAGCAGCGTGAGGATGCCGTGAACGTAAGTCGGTGCAAGACCTGTTTTATCGGCAATGACCTTTGGCGCATATCCCTGCTCCTGCAATTGCCGAATGCCGGCAAGCCGTTCGAGTGGGCGACACTGTCTGCGCGCGATGTTCTCAGTCAGACTCATCACGAACGCGTCCTCATCGCTGACGCTCACCACGAGTGCGGGAATAGTCGCTTCCCCGAGCGAGCGGAACGCCTTCAATCGCCCCTCGCCGCACACAAGGAGGTACTTTTCTATGCCGCTGGCCGTTGCTCGCGGCGTGACCACGATGGGTTTCTTGAGACCGATGGTCTTGATGTTGTCGACGATTTCATGGAAAACTCGACCGTTACGTTCTCGCGGATTGATAACTTCAATCTGAGAGACGGGGACCATCCGAATTTCGCCGGGCTGCTGCTGCGAGTTCACGCTACTCTCCTGAGGCGGGCGCGCTCGGCCATGCCATAGAGGTAGTCCAGCGTATCAAAGCGATAGCTCTCAAACTCGATTGGATTCTGGTCGGCGAGGTGAATACGCGGTTGTCCAAAATCCAGACGTGGCAACAGGTAGTAGTCCAGCGCCGAAGCATTCGTCTGGTCGAGCCGCACCGCGACTGTGATATCCGGCAGCAGGCTGGTATCGAAGCGCACTTTCCAATGATTGCGGCCATTGTCATGCGCCTGGCAGCGCGCGAGCACGATGCACGCCGTGAATTCGTCGTTGACCGTCAGGAGGTCGGTTGCCGGGTCGCGTATCACCGTGCCGCCCAAATCCGAGATTTTCCTCTCCGTCTGCGCAATGATTTCCGGATGCAGTTGTCGCAGGAAGCGGTTGGTCTCAATGTATCGATAATCTCGGCCGGGGGTAAAACCGACTGTCTGATAGGCACGAATTAAACTGCCGAATCGGTACACATAGACCGACGTAGAAGGCATGCCATCTGTTTCATCAATCACTACGCCGGACAGAAAACCGCGACTGCGGAACAGGTTGCGCAGTCGCTCGATTAGCTCTTCGTTCGAGTAATGACGCGCTCTTGCCCTCATGATGCCCTGAGCCGTGTAGAACGTTTCGCTTGGCACAATTGCCTGAAATGCCCCCTCCTTTCGAATCCACATGTCCGGTGTGTTGGTCACCCGCATCTTCTTCAGCTTGAACGACACCCGGTTGTAAACGTTGTTGCCGATGTATTTCTCGTTGGTCAATACTTCCCGTACCGTTGCTCGTGTCCACTCCCGGTCAAGGTCAGTCCGTACGTTCATGCCGTTCAGGCGAGCCGCGATTTCGTATTCGTCGAGCGACCCGTCGATAAACCAGTTGTAGATTAGATTGACGGTTCGCACTTCGCTTTCCGGCCCCGGCATGAGGACTACCCGGTCCGTTTGCAGGCTTTTATGCTCGCCGCGGCACAGTTCGGCTTTCATTAAACCGTGTTCATCGACCAATACGCGGCGCAGTCCATAGCCGGCCGGCCCTCCTTGCCGGAACCCCATCTCAATTAATCGGCACTGGCCAGCGAATACTTTCGCGGACAATTCTCGGCTGTACTCGCCAGCCATTGCCCGCTTTACCCCTTTCACGATGGTAGAGACAGGCGACCCGTCGTTCTCAAACTGCTCGGCGCAGTAAGCAACCTGGATGCCAGCACGGCGGCAGATGTACTCGTAATACGCGCTCTCGTCGGCATCCTGGAATCGCCCCCAGCGACTCACGTCATAGACGAGGATTACGCAGAAATCCGCCTTGCCATTGGCGACATCGGAGATGAGATTTTGAAGTGC
Source organism: Paraburkholderia sp. SECH4 (assembly GCF_030511745.1). Taxonomy (NCBI): domain Bacteria; kingdom Pseudomonadati; phylum Pseudomonadota; class Betaproteobacteria; order Burkholderiales; family Burkholderiaceae; genus Paraburkholderia; species Paraburkholderia sp. SECH4. The sequence continues at coordinate 117,843 of NZ_JALOCP010000028.1, read as the reverse complement.
CTGGCGACCGTCGATTCGAAGACCGCTTTTACCCTCATCGGCATATGTGCGGACGATTTCGAATCCGCGGCGGGTTGCGTAGTCTCGAATTCGGTCGCGCTGATTCTCGGTCGAATACTGCTGGTGTTCGGTCGACATGCGGACGTACTCAGCTGCCCGTCCTGCCAGGGAGCCGGCTACGACTGCTGCACCCGTGTTATTGAATGACATTCTCCGCTCCGCAACTCAGACACAAACACGCGGTAGGCACCGAGCGCAAGGGGAGTCCCAAATGCGAACGCCGCGGCTTCACATCAGGCGGTGGCGTTTGAAAACGAACGGTGACAAGGCAAAGGTAGCAGGCCCGACGCCAATGTGTATCACGTCATCTCTTTGCAATCATATGGGCGGTGCTGTCGGCGCAGACAGCACCGCTATGTGGACGGTCCACACGTCCATTTTTGCGGCGCCGGCATCATCCGCATGACGCAGCACGTAGAAGCCAGAGCCCAGCGGCCGAGGGAGTTCGATGACATCCATCTTTGCAATCGGCTTGAAACTCCGTCGTGCATTGCGTATCCGCTGCATGCTGCTGTTGCGCTCTCGATACGCCGGATGTGCAGCTCGATATTCGCGCCAATAGCTTGAGTGGCCTGCGCGCCATCGCGCTTGGGCCCGGGCCTGGTTGTCGCGATAGTCGCGGTCGATACGGAGCCGGTGGTTCTGCCAGTCGCGTCGACGAGCGCGCTGGCAAGCTTCCGACGAGCAGTAACGCTGATGGGGAACATGCGCCAGCGGCAGGAACGCGCTGCCACAGGCGAGACAGAGGCGCGGCGATTTCATGAGTGCCCTCCAGGTCGGGTTGCGACGGGCGGACGCCGACGCCTCGACCAGTCACCGAAAGCACTGGCTCGAGACGGAATCCGGCGGGGAACGTTCCGGCGCCAACGCGGACCAATTCGCTGATGGTTGCGGTGTCGGTCCGGCTGACCGGCATGGCGGCCCTTCAGTTTGCTGGACTGCATGTCTACATGAGCGCCGTACCGTACAAGTGATATGCTCGCGGTAATTAGGGAGAAATCCGCCATGATGGAAAAAGTCTTTCGTTTTGCTGAGTCGCACCAAAACGTCGACCGTTTCATCTCCCGGTTGGGTTGGGGCGCGGTGAGCCTTGGCGCCATTGCAGCCGTCGTCCTGGTGATAGCTTTCGCCCTGAAGTAAATCCAGTCGGGGACAGAACGGTCCCGCGAGAATCCTCGATGCCTCCTAAGCTTCCGGCCTCAGGAGGCATTTTTCCTTTGCGCGGGCGCAGGCCGAGTGCCGCTAGGTTTGCCACGTCGTCAGGTGGTCCGGCAGGTGGAATGCCACACTCACTGCGGGGAACATGCGGCAGCGGCACGAACGCGTTGCCACAGGCAAGGGGATTTCATGAGTGCCCTCCAGGTCGGGTTGCGACGGGCGGACGCCGACGCCTCGACCAGCCACCGAAAGCACTGGCTCGAGACGGACCAGAGAGCGCCTTACTCGGTAATCGCTTCGTTAAACGGTCATCGCTGTTCGCTTGGCCCGTTAGCAGGCCAAGCTCAGAAACTTGGACATTTCTTGATGGCGGACGTGCATCGAGATGGTTCGCTCACGAGCGCAAATTGCCAAAATTGCTTTATCTGAAGCGCAATTTTTTGCGGCTCTCAATACAAACCTGAGCGACGGCTGCTGATGGGAGAGGGCCCGTCCCGTCGCGTGCTCCCGTACATGTCGGAGATGGCCCTGGACGGTTGTTCTCAATTTATGCGTCCACTTTCTCGCATTATGGGTTCGCCCTCAGCCCCAAACCCTTGTCCCATAAGGCGCGATTTCTCGGGTTATGGGTCTCGCTACAGTCGGTTCTCAAAGATCTTGAAAGATTTCTCACCAGCGTGACCAAATTTCTCAAATTTAGCGGCATGTGGTAGATGCCGGGCTTCAAAAATTGCCAACGCAGGTAGGTGCCCAACGGGCTCGGAGCAGGTGGCTGCTCCGTCAGTACTAACGGGTAGCTAAAGATCAAAACAGTTTGAAATTGTTCGACCAAAACATCGAGGTCAATGCGAACGAAAACACACGTCATACGCTCATGACGATGTCTGTTTTTACGGCCAGTGTTCAAAACATGTTTGGAAAGGCAGCCATCGAAGAAGCACGCATGAACAGCGCGTTGCGTGATGAGATGGCGGATTATTACTGTGATTTCTTCTATTCCCTTCGCGACAACATCAGGGTGAAAATAGAGCACAGAGGAGAGTTGAAGGAAACTACTCCGTTCCAAAATCTCTATGAATCGATTATTGCGCCTGCAATCGATAAAATGGCAGAAGAAACGGACGAAGAAAAGATAAATATTGCACTTAACGCTGCGAGAGAAAAGGCGAAAGCGTTAAATCAAGATATTCAGCGCGAAGAGAAAATTCACAGTAACGCCGTGGTGAAGGCTTTGTCCCGAATCGCGGGGCGAATCCGATACATGAAGAACTGGGAGCGCGTTATCGAGGTAATGCAAACGGATCTAATTGCCGCAAACGGTGGGCGGTATTTCCAAAAATCAAATTTGGCTTTGCAACAATCTGCCGACGGCGCACCTCCGATTGCGATAAAGAAAACTACTGACGATAGTATTAATATACAGGTGCAAGATCAAGTGATCCGGGAGATTGAGCGACATCTTTCGGAGCGATTGTCGCTCGTCTTCGATTACGATGTCCGTTTCCGCTGGCATGGGACTAACATTGATGCACCCGAAGAAAAAATTGGTTTTACGCCCACCCTTACCGTAAGCAGATAACCGGTCGGGTCGCATTTCGCTAGTTTAAGAAATGCAGTTTCAAACTGACTCATAGGGTGCGCACTTTGCCTGCAAGCGCTGTCCAGCATCTCGCGGCGTCGCTTAAATTCTGCGTACAGTGACGACGGCCAATCAGCGAAGTATTTACCCGCTGCCGCGCAATGCTTTTGCATCTCGCCGGCATTATCGTAAGGAAACTCTGACTGGGGTCTCAAAGCCCGTCGTTTAATGGTATGCGCTCCGAGGAGCATTACCAGACGACAGATCACACGGTTTTCGAGAGGTCCGTCAGCAAACAGAGTTTCCGCAGTCTGCCCCTGAAACGTCTGCCAGACTGCCACTGAAACGATATGTTCTTCAGTGGTTGACTCTACGCTTGGCCAATCTTCTATGGCCTCACCACATTCGCATTCGCTGAACTTGGGGCGCCCCCAGCGTAGCGGACTTCCGCAGCGCGGGCATACACTCAACAGGCGCACTTCGTGAAAAGGACAAACCGTGAGTACCGTCAACTCCCATTCACGCCTCCACGTATTGCTCAATCCCCAACAAAGCGAGCAGAAACGCGGGTGATAGTAATTCCACACGCGAGTGCGCTGGCGGGGGCGCATTACGTCTTTGGCGTTGGTCAAAGATCTTCGCCAGGATGCTGCTGCGATACCGTCGATTCCATTGAGTTCACATGCCCTGAAGAAGTAGCCGTCGTCACTCTCATTTTCTGTTCGGCGACATCGGATCGGCAATTGAACAAGGAGTTTTTTATCTATGTCCATACGACCTCCAATGCAAGCGACGCATCAATTTCGCTTCTTCCCTGTCCCGCCATGTCTTTACGTCAATTTAAAGTTGCGCACGAGAACGGTTCGCCATTGCCGTCAAGACGCCTGAATTTAAATTTCCTGTCGAACGGATTTTTGTCTCCCACGCCCCCCGCCCAGATCTCTTCACGGAAAGCAGCCGCCAAGTGGGAAAGCCCAATCGTGCCAATATCTTCGCTGCTGGCTTGTCGGAGCGCGCCAATCAGCAACTCTTTGAGGTAGCCACCGTCTGCCAGATCTCATCGGCACCAGCATCCAGTGGTTGGCCGCTAAAAGACTGAGCTAGCAGCACGTCGTCGCGAACATCCCCCTCTCCAGCGCCTTGGCGCATCGTAACGGTCAGTTCCGCGAAGCATCCGGCAACGCGGGTTCGCAGGCTCTCGATATTGGCCGGCTTCAAGAAATTGACGATATCGACGTAGGGCCGGCCTGCGCCAATCGGCGGTAGCTGCTTGGGGTCACCCACCAGAACCAGCCTGTCTATACTTTCCACCGCATCCAAAAGTGCCGCGAGCTGCTCCTCAGTGAGCATGGAGCATTCATCGATGATGATTGTGGCATGCACGGCCGAGCGGTCGGCGTCCTCATTTACGAAGTACCGCCCGGTCTTACCGTTGTACCGGTTCAATCCATTCAAGAACTGGGCGACTGTCTTTCCCTGGCCGGCCATGCCGCTCGCTTGCTCCAGTCTCACGCGCGCTTTGCCGGTGGGCGCAAGCAATAGGATTCCCTTGTTCTTCACGCTCTCAATACTGCATAACGCCTTCAGCAAGGTGCTCTTTCCCGTGCCAGCGGCTCCCATGAGCACTGACACTCCAGACTTGTAGAGCACTTCCAAGGCTGCCGACTTTTCCTTGCGCGCGGCCAAGTCGCGCTTGCTCGGCTTCGACTTAGCGGCGCCTTTGTCCATCGTTGAATCGATTGCTGCATCCACGAGTGCAGCCCAGTTGTGTTCTCCGGCGTTGGCCTTGCGGGATCTGCGCTTGCTGATCTTGACCCTGATCAAGGTTGAGGTCTCGACATAGCGATCCAACTGAAACGCCTGATGGCCGTCCTTGACCTGGATGCTCTCAATCTTAGGCGCCAGACCGTCTTCCATAATCGAGAGCGTGTCCATGTCCAACGGACAGTCAGGCTGCAGCGCACGGTCGCGAATCCGCTGAACCATCCATGTGGCCATCAGATAGGTATGCCCCTCGGTTCGAGCTGCCTCTTCCAGCGTCAGAAGCATTGCCGCGCGTACCATCAAAGACAAACTCCATCGATCAATCTGGAAAAATCTCTTCGGTCAATTTCACCGGCTGGCCGTTGACGGAAAACTTATACTGAATGACGTTCTTATTCTGCACCGATTGAGTGGAAAAAGAGACTGCTCCATCGTTAGTGGAAAATTTCTTGTCGACTTCTTCGCCGGCGATTTTTCCCGAGGCGATAGCTGCGGAATACGGCGACAGAGCAGGAGGCATGCTCAAATCTTTTACCAGCTTGCGCATCCTCGGATTCTGCGCAGACTGATCGATGAGGTTCGCTTCGTAGATATATTTCCAACCGGTGATCTTCTTCAGGTGATCTGCGACGTCGTCATCCCATTGATATTTTTTCAGCAACTCAGCGAGCGTGATGGACGAGTTCTTGCTGACTTTCACGCAACAGAGAACGCCGTTCTTTGTTCCAGCATCCACAAGTCCGCTGAACACCGTATCGTCAGCAATTTTTTGATCGACGAAAACAATATTGTGGCGCGCCGCATTGGCTCCACCATTAGCATCGGCAACAGGAAGTTGCTCCCACACGCCAACGATCGGGGCTTGTTGGGCATTCGCAAAATTGCAAATCAAAGCGACAAAAACTGCTACTGCGATCCTTCGCATAATTTTCCCTATTAATGACCCGTGTCAGACCAATGCATGTTTTGGTGGGGATAATAAGTCACCCCATAGCCATCGCCAACTTGCTTCAGGTCGGCAAAAGACCTGACTTCGACGTCATGGCCCGCGGCATCCTTGACCCGCTTGCCCAGGTTCCGAGTGATATTCAGATGGACTGCCGCGCCATAGTTATGGGGAGGCGCTGCATTGGCGGACGGATACGGAGTTGTACTCGATTCACTATTCGCCGCGCGACCGGTGCTGGCCGTCGCCGCAACTTGCGGCGTTGACGCTGGAAGGTTATTTCCGGCAGCGCTGTTCACCGCCGTAGCCATGGCGTGCATGGCTGAGCCAGCAACGGATTTAGCGCCGGTGACCGGTACGCGTCGCTTCGCTGACGATATACGCCACGACTTCAAGCGTTGCCATCTCCGTAACGCCTTTGGTTTGCAAGCTCAAGGTGCACAGACCACTCACCGATAAATGGTCGGTAAAAACCGCGCCTCCGTTACCTTCGATTCCATTCCAGGCACCGAACGAGCGCACCCCCGGGTAGTCCTGCTTCTCGGCCTTGGCCATCGCAATTACGGCCGTGGTCGGCCCTGACGCATTGAAAGCACGATTACGGAGTGAAGCCTTTACGCTTGTCGCAGGCGGATACCAACCGTCGATCGGCAAATTCGCGCGTTGCAACACGCTTGCGAACTCCCACAGCCAGGCGCATTCGGTTTCGATGGCGGGCAACACCGGCTCCGACAGACGAAATGCCAATTCAAGGTTCAGACTGAATTTCACGGTATCGGCCAATTTCATCCGAGCTAAAGTTCGGTGAATAAGGGCAGCAAGTCTTGGTCGACCAATCGCTCTTCAATTGCGTTGGCGATCTTCACATGTTCCGGATTTGAAGCGGAGAAAGGCTCATCGACAACACTGACGATGAGGGTGCCTATCCGCTGCTTACCATCCATGACCGGAATCAGGTCGCGAGCCTCAGGCACTTGCTGCGTGGTGAAAACTCTCGGCAAATAAAGCATCCAACCGGCGCCGGGTCGTTTTTCGAAGACCTGCTGCTGCGAAAAATACTTGAATGGCCCGACCTGAACGCTCGACGCGGACCAGATGCGCGCCGCTTCCGAAACAACGTCCGCGACCAGTGTTGTCTGCTGAAATCCGACAATTCCTTTCATCTGGAAGGTCACCGAGCACACACTATCAATGCCCTGCGAGTCGGAAAAAGCAGCTCCACCGTCTCCCTCTAAGCCATTCCATACCCCGAGCGACCTGACTCTAGTGCCATTGGATAAAGCGGAATTCTTGGCCATGGCAATCGCCGCGCTGGTCGGTCCATTGGCATCGAAGGCAGCGTTTAGCAGCGACGCTTTTTCCGTATCCGCCGCTGGATACCATTTGTCCACGGGTAAGCCGGCTCGCGTCAGGACGTTCGCAAACTGCCAAAGTCGGTCGTACTCCGACTCGATGGTCGGCAATTGCGGGGCAGCTACGCGATAGGTGACATCAATGTTCAAATGAAAGGCCATGTTCGTCAACGTTCAGTGCTCGTACTCATTAAAGTGGCTTCAATTCTGTGTTGACCAGCGGCGCGGTGGTGCGAAAACTGCGCGTGAAGTACCGATAGCTCAGCGGCTGCATAAAATACCAATGCAACAGCGCCGGTGTATTGGCCGCCGCAACGAGGTTTTGTTCTCTCGCCTGGTTGCGCATTTTTTCAACACCAGAAATCAGGAAGAATCGCTTTGGATTGCCCGTCTCCGGATCAAAAAACTGATCATAATTCGCCTTTGCCTCTTCCAGCTGACAAAGCGACGCACGAAACCCATCGAAGTCGAGCCCGCTGAAACTCCATTCCGTATTCGGCGCGAAGCCTGTCACCTGCGCCTGATACGTGCGCGAGGTGTCTGACATATTCCAGTTACGCGTTACGAGGTTACCCGCATCCGGTGGACACTTCTTGCACGCTTCGTCTGTCTTCGGCATGGTTCGCGCGACCGGTTGGGTCTTGCTTTTGTCTTGCGCCTGATCGCCGGATAGCGACAGGATTCCCGCCGCAGCGGTCCCGCCTAGCAAAGCGGGGAATGCTTCGGCAAGCAATGCGCCCGCTCCTTCGACGAGCGGAATTGCCAATACAGCCATCACCGCTTCTCCCTTTCCCGATCAATCAACTTCCGCCGCGTCACCGCCAGCAGATCCTCGAACCGCTCCTCGACCGGTCGTCCCGGCTTCGCGAGCCAGGCCGCGATCCCCGGCTTGCGATAAAACTCTGGCACATCCGCTTCGATATAAAGAAACTCCACCAGCTCCTTGTCCTGCTGAAACCCCATGCGCTTAGCGTCCCCATACGCCCGCACCAGGCGGTCGAGTAAGGTCGGATCGTTGGCGTAACGCGGGGCGTCGCGCACGATATCGTCACGAATCGTCGCGACAAAATTGCGTTCGTCGCTCGCGCACAAAGCGGCCCATTGTTCTGCGGTCAGTTCAAGCATGGTGAGAGACGTGAAAGCGTTTGCCATCCGCGAGGCCGTGCCACTCGTCCACATCGCCGAAATAAGCGCGACGTCTTTCGGTGTCGAGCGCATTGAAGAGCGGCACGAAAACACGCGGATCCCAGAACCGGAGCAACGCAATCTTGCCATTCGGCAGTTTGCTGTTGAGTTTGCGTTGCAGTGTCCGCACGAGCGACTCGATATCCTGCGTGCTGAACAACCACATCACACCAGGCCGCGCTCTTTCCAGTTCATTGAGTGAAGCCACCACGTCGGCATCGGGTTGCGCGATGTCGACAAGCCATGGTCCAGCGGATGCCAATGGCTCATCTTCTGTCCCGGCGAAAAGCGTGTGCACAGTGCCCCAGCGGCGCCGCAAGCTGCGGCCGAAATGCTGTTCGTACTGCAGGCCATCGACCAGCGCATACGCACGCAGCCCCGGCGCATCCGCACGCAAACGCTCCAGCCGTTCAGCGAGAGTCGTTGGGATCATGAGCGCACGACAGTGGAAGCGCCCGTTTCTGCGGCATGAGCGAGGCACTCGCGACACAAGGTCGGCGCGACTGTGGACTCCGCCGCCGCGGCTGTCGTGCCCTCCATCGACGCAGGTACATTGCCGGTGGTCTCGGATTGCGCGGCGATCAACACCGCACCGCACGAGGTCTTGTCGCCATGAAAAGCGAGCGGCACACCTTCCACGGTCATCGCCGGATTCTGCGATGTCACAATCGGAAACGTGCCGTCGCATTTCGGACAATGGACGAGGTCACCGAGCCGGGCGGCGCGCCGTCCGCTGTCGCCGACGCCGATGGTCGCCGAAGCGGAAACGATCTTGCCGCCGTGCGACGTGCTATCGCCTTCACATGCGATCGAAGTCATAAGTCACCTGCCATCAATCTCGAATGTCGAATCACGTTCAAAGCTAGGTCCGTTTGCTGTGGCGCCCACCGCTGAAGTCGACGGTGCTGACAAAGAACATACCAACGGCGAAGAACGGCAAGCCGATGACAGAGAGGATGGCAGGCAGTCCCCAGTGCTCCCAGAAGCTGTCGATCATCGCGCGATCGGGCGTATTCGCATCGTAGAGAACACTGACCTCATCACCGCTGCCGAGATCGTTATGCGATGACGACGACCCCTGCGCAAAGGTGACTTCTTTCCCCGTCGTGGTTTTGAACGCGACAATCGCCGAGTACATGTGCGAGCGCGGCTGATAAGGCCGCTCGGCTTCCTGGATTTCGACGACTTTGCCAGTCGTGCGCGTATAGCTTCCAATGATCTGCCGTTCGCGCATCGCCGAAACGGCAGCGCCCAGCAGAAATCCCGCGCCGATGACAATCGGAATCAGGCAGATCAGTAGATTCTGCCGGCCGCGTTTGCGCCTCGCCTGCGAGTACGGCGAAGGCGCGACATGTTTAACCTTGCCGCGCTCGATTACGAACATCACCGCGCCAATCGCAGAAAACACCACGCTGAGCAACATCACTACGCCGACAGGAAACCAGCGCTGCCCAAAGTCGTCGATGATCGCCGAGCGTGCGGGGTTCGCAGGGTCGTAGAACACGCGCAACGTTTGGCCGATATCGTAGGCCGGCTGCGTCGACGACGTCTGGCCCGTGATCTGTTCGCGCTCGCCGCGTGCGGTCGTGAAGACGATCACGGGTTGATACGAACGCCAACTCCGGCCGCCCTGGTCGTAACTCACCACGGTTCCTTCGGCGACCGTCATGCGATGCGTGGCGATCAGCGAAGACACGAGCCAGCACAGCGAAAAAAGCAGCGCGCCGAGACTGAGCGTCAGGATGACGACCGTGCTTCGGCTGTGCGGAGACGGGGCGGCGGCTGAATTCATCGTGAGTGGACGGTTGGAGCGTGCGTGCGCATCTCACTGACCTGTTGGCGAAGACTGGTTGAGCACGCATCGAAACCCGAGATCGGCCTTCGCGGTATCGGGCGCGAAACCCGTGCGGTCGATGACGAGTCGCGTGCGGCTATCGGTTGCATACCGGACGCTGCGCAGGCTGCCTCGCTCCGGACCTCGCGGATCGTGCGGCGCCGTCTGGCTATAGTAGTTCTTGTCGAACCAGTCATAAGTCCATTCCTTGCCGCGACCGAACACGTCCGACATGCCCAGCCGATTGTCGCCATACGTGCCTACCGGCCGGCTAACCAGCGGCTCCGGGCTGGTGCCGTTCTCTTCCATTTTGTCGATGATGTTGTCGAGCTGTTCGAGGTTGTATTTGCCGTCGACAACCGGCACCGCGGCGCTGGGAATCACCCACAACTCGCCGCGCGAACGTGCTGCAAATTCCCACTGCGCCTCAGTCGGCAAATCGACCGGCAGACTCACGAGCTTACCGACCCATGCGCAGAAATCGCGCGACTGTTGCCACGTGATATGCGCCACGGGGTAGTCGGGAAAACGGAACTCCAGGTCTTCGTGTTTGCTGATCGCGATCGGCGGCAAGCCATTGGCGCGTGTATAAAGGTCATAGTCGGCGTAAGTCACGCGATGCTTGAAAATCGAGTAACTGTCGAGCGTCACGTTGTGTGCGGGCGCGGCGCCGTCGTTGGCGGAGTAGGGCAGTCTGTCCTGCGACTTTTCCGGACCGAAATCGCCCATCAGGAACTGGCCGCCTTTGACGAAGACCAGTTCGCGATGCACCTTGTCCTTGAATCTGGCGAGTTCGTCATTAGAAGGCGGCGGCAACGACTTGAAGTAATCCTGCAAGATGCGGATGGTGTCGTCGTACGGCTTACCGGTTCCCCAGTTCAGCACAGTGCTGAGATGTTCCCACGTGTCCTTCTTCGGTGACGGTGTCGTAATCTCGCGGATCAATCGATCTTTGTCAGCGGGTGCGTTCACGTCGACTTTCTGTGCAAAAACGCTGCCCGACAACAGCAACGATATTCCAGCAACCAATAGCGCCCGTGATTTCTCTTGAGCCAGACGAGACCGATAACCCATGCAGCACCACTCCTATATTTTCTATTGAACCGATGTCGCCGCTCAAGCCATCTGGGAGCCGTCGCCCGCAGTCGTTTTTGGATCCATCCAGGCGAGCGCGGTTCCTTGCTGCATCTGGTACGCGGCCGAATCGTTGAAGACAAAGCCGAAACCCGGCGCCGGGTCGACACGCATACGGCTTTCCACCATCGCCAGCTGGCTCGTGCCGACGAACTGTCCGATCTCATTGCGCGCAACTTGCGCATTGCCCTTAACCGCAATTTCCGACGAGGTGAACTGGTAGACGTTCTCCAGTTCGTTCCTTATCTGGGCGGCTGCAAGAATACGGCTGATCGCATCGGTCGCTTCCAGCCGCCATTCGTCGAATCGGTCGGCGATGGACTTTAACGCATAAACGATATAGCCCTTCACCTCCGCAAGACTGTTCAGCAGTGAGTCATGCGCGTTCCTGATTGCATTGAGAAATGCCCGAGGCTGGGTACGGATAAAGTCGGTCAGCTCGGTTCTCATTTCGTCGAATTGTTTGCCGACGTAGGCGCCGATCTCCTTACCCTTGGCAATCGCCAACGTGTACATCGCCACGAACGTCCTGAAGGCATCCTTGGCGAAGTACTGAAGGTTTTTGTCGCCAGCATAGGCAATCTGGGTTTTGGCCCACCAGGCGAACTCGGCCATGTTGACGACGTCGACCGCGGCTTCCACTTCGCCCTTCAAGCCAACACCGACGCATAAGCCCGCCCTCATCAGAATGCGAAACTTGTCGTCATAGGTAATGTGGAACGCGGCCTGCGCGCCGGCGCCGGCCTGGCCGCTCACACCCGGCTTGACGGACGCGAACGAGGTCCATTTGACCTTTTCCTGCGGGCGCCGCCATTCGAATGCTCCCTCCACGGAGGCCTCCGCCTCGACGCCGGCAAAGGCCTTCAGATCACCGCCCGCGTCAGCCTTGACTTCGACCTTTGTGACATCGAGTTTGGGCTGCTGCATTTGCGCCGCGTTGCGAGTAGCACGCGTACCTTTGACCTTCTGCGTCTTACCGTCGCGGCCGAGTTTGAATTCGACCCCGCCTTCCGCGAGGAGGCTCGCACCGCAAGAAGCTTCCGCCTTTGCCGCGAGCGAGATCCTGAAGAAGCCCAGCGTGGTGTCGGGCGTGCTCTTCCACGAGATCGCGCCGCTCTGGCTCTCGGTCGGTGCCGGAATCCATAGTTCAAGCCCGGATTTCCACGGCAGATAAAGCGTGGCTTTGATGTTTCCGTCAGCCAGCACTCCGCCGACTTCACCCTTCGCTTTCGCCGATGCAGCGACTTCGCCGCGCAGGTGCAACAGGTCGTCGAACGACTTGATGGTGCTTTCCGCTTTGGCGCTCGCGCCAGCGCCGGCGAACAGCCGCAGGATCTGAGTGCCACCGGAGAACTCGCACATTGCGTTGGGATCGTCCGGTGATTTGAATTTGGCGGCCTTGTTGAACGCCTCTGCAAACTCAGGTGCCCACTCGCGACCCCAAGGCGGTGTCTTCCATTCGTGGAGCTTCGCTTTCTTGAACGCTTCGTCGAGCTTCTCCTGGATCTTCTCGTGATCCAGCTTATAGTTGCCCGTCGTCGAGTCCTTGACGAGAAAGGATTTGAGTTGGGGCTTGTCGGAGTCCAGCTTGTAGCGTCGAAAATGGTTCTTCACTTTCGACGACCGCACGTATGTAAAGCGCTGACCGCTGTACTTATCTTTGCCGGCCGCCGTCTTGCGCAAGGGCAAAAGCTCCCACACACCATCCTTGTTGAAGGCGGGCGTCTCCTCGAGTTGCTCGTGAACTTCCGCGGTGGCGGCTTCTTCTTTCTTGATCGCTTCTTTCAGGTTCGCTTCGAGTTGCGGACGCAACGCCACATTTGCCTGTTGCTCCAGCCAAGCAGCGTGCGCGACGCCCAGTGCTTGCCGCGCCTCGATCAGGTTCTCGGATAGCCGACTCATCAGCGCAATCTCTTTCGCCACGGCATCGACGGATTCGACCGGGCATTCGAAAAGCTCGGCTGTATCCGGATAAAAAAAGAGGAGCGGCCGCTGCGTACCCTTGGCGTCGGCGGTGCTGCCTTCCTGCGCGTTCGATTGGCTTGTCCCAACTGCGTTCTGACTATTCATGATTTGATCTCGACTCACCCGTCATGTTGTTGTCGATCCTAGGCCTGATCGTCCTCATGGAACATCTTCAACTCCTGTTCCTGAGTACCGGTGAAGACCCGCACGGTTTTGCCCTCGGCGTCGGTAATGCCGCGAGCCAGCACCTGACCATCGCCGCTTTCGATGCGGTAAGGCGCGAGCGGCATCACGTTGCCGGTGGTCTCGTCCTTCAGGATGAATTGCTGGTCGTTGACCACACTCTTGGGCAATGCTGCGGGTTGCCCGTCGTAGCGCGTCGGGCCGGTGAACGAATGTTCGGAGCCTTTGATATCCACCTGGCTCGGCGCGTGAACCTGAATGTTTCCGCCGCTGATGCGGATATAGGCGCCGCCCGACGTGAGCAGAATTTCTTTTTCCGCGCTCAACTGGATGGCATCGGTGGAGGATGAAATCTTGATGCCTTTGCTCGCAAGCACGTCGATGCCGTCTGTCTGCGCCTGAATCTCGAGCTTGCCGCGCGCGGCGATCAGTTTCATGCCGAGCTTATATGCGAACAGGCTGATCTTACCGACCGCATTTGCGACGAGGCTCTTGCCGATCGCAACGTTGATATCGGTGTTCGCGGATATCGTCGCGTTCTCGCCCGCGTGAATATGGACGCTTTCCGGCGTGGTGATCCCTACGCCTTTGGGGGAAGCGAGCAACAGCACGGGATCGCTGAAGCCGTTGGCTTGGCCAGTGCCGCCCGACGTCTCCTGTCCCTGCGCGGAGGAAGCCGACAAGGCAGGCGAAGCGCTTCCGCCGTAGCTGGATTGGGTGGAATTTGTGAACGTCTTCAGCGAGTCGATCGCTTGCATATCGGCTGCACCGTGTTGTTGCGCAGTGTCCGCAGTTGCGCTCAACAACTGCTGACCTGCGGTCAACTGACCGCGCGCCTCGGTGGCGTCGAGTTGCTCACCGCTCGCAGCCGGACGGCCAAACGTGCTGATGTAGAGCCCTTTCTGGGAGCGGATCGCGCCGTAGGCGTCGGTGGCAAGTTCGAACCCCGTGCCGCGGAATGCGCCACGCGTGTTGTCGGTTTGCGAGACCAGATAGCCGAGATTCAACTGTGCTGCGGTTTGCGTGCTGTAAAGCTGCGCGCGATTCTGACCGGTGGAATCGTCGAGCACTAGCTGGTTATACCCCGAGCCTTTATGTTCCTTTGACTTATAGCCGGACAGCTGGCCCTGCGTGTGCCACTGCGGCGAGCTTGCAGAGTTATAGACGCGGCCTGTAATCAGCGGCCGGTCAGGATCACCGTCAATGTACGTGATGATGACTTCCTGACCGATGCGCGGCACGAAGACGCCGCCCCAGTTGCTGCCCGCATTCGGGTATGACACGCGCACCCAGCAGGATGCCTTTTCGTCGCCGCTATTGATCCGGTCCCAGTGCATGCGGACCTTCACGCGATTCAACGAGTCCGTAAAGACTTCTTCACCCGAGGGACCGACGACCGTTGCGGTCTGCGTCGGCATGACGGGTTTGTGATGGTCCAACGGACTGCGAAACGGAATGCTGCGCCGCTGAGCCTCAATGGTCGCCATGAAAAAGCCGGTGCTGCCGTCGCCGCTCGGAATCAGCGCGGACGGCTGCACTGGGCCGAAATTGGTGCGTGTCGTGTTGACCCTAGTCTGGAGGCTATGCGGAAAATCGGCACCGCTACGTGATACCGGCAGATTGTTCTCGATCACCCAATCCACTGCTAGCACGGCGAATTGCCGCTCTTGCTCGTTGCCGCCTGAATGATCCGGATGATCGACAAGTTCAAACCACTGCCCTGCATCGATCTGCCGCACTGCGCCTACGCCATAGAAACGCTTTGCGCGCGACTCCCACTCCTCCATGCGGATCTTCGAAAGAGCGTCGCCACGGTCCTGCTCGCGATACGTGTACGCACCGGAATATTCGTAGACTTCCGCTTGCGAAGGCAACGACCCCTGATTGCCGACCGTCGGGATATTGGTGCCTTTCGCATATTGCGGCGATTTATAGTCGAATGTACTCGTGACAAGCGACGTGCTTTGCAGCGTCCGGCTACCGGACCATTGAACGAGCGCGTCGGTTTCGCTGTTAGTGCCCGCCCGATAGAACGCCACGCTTTGCGGTGACGCGGATTTGAACGAATCCAGATTGTCCGTCACCACCAACTTGTGCGATTGTCCGTCGTCGGCCTGTTCAAAATAGCTGTACCAGCCTTCAGCTTCCATCAAACGATTGACGAAATTCCAGTCGTCTTCGTACTGAACGCAGAATGACCGCGGCTGAAGCGGCTTATTCAGCGCAAAGCGAAATGCGCCCTGGGCTTGAGGATGCTGATTGAATACGTCAGTAATGATTTCATCAACCGTGACGTCCTGCCAGATGCGCGCATCACGTCTGAAGCGCAGAAAATGCAACCAGCATGCAAATGCGACTTGATAGCTGGTCAGTCCGCCATCCGAGCCGAGTCGGCGAGCGGTGTGAACGAAGCCGTGCACTGGCCGATACGATTTGTCGGTTTGCTGCATCCATAGCGTAACGGGCTGTGCGATAAGCCGTTTAAGTTCGATGTTTTCGTCTGTAGACGCGACGTCGACGGTGAATGCGTAATCGCGGCCTATGCGGCTGTTTCCCACCACTCGCTGAACGAGCAATGCATTCGCACCGATTGGTGTATCCAGTTTGAGCAAACGCTCATTCTGGAATATTCCCGAACGAATTTGTTCGATTAGGTCAGCTGCGCCCATTTTTTGCACCCCGTCTTGTCACGTATTGGTTCTCGCCCGCAGATTCTAAGTCTGATGATAGCGGATGGTAAACATTCCCTTTGAATGTAGCTATCCGTTCCTGTTAAAGACGGCGGCGACCGGAAATACATTCCGATCAAATTGTTAAATTCTGGAAATCGGAAATATTTTCTTGAGTACGTGCGCGTTACTGTAAACGTCTCCCAATTAGCAAGATGAGATTCGTGACAATGAGTTTGCCCTCGTAAAACGAATCCCTTGCTGAAAAAGTAAACTCAAGCAAGGAGCAGGCGATGACCGGCAAGGCAAAGCGGACACAGTACACACTCGAATTCAAGCTAAAAGCGGTACGGCGGGTCAAAGAAAAGCATGGCGGCAGAGTGGTGAGGCATTTGTTGAAATAACTTCGGCAGGACTTATCGTCCATTTTGGAAGCGACCACGAATGACCGAAAGTGGCCGAACTCAGTCGCCCTCGGCTCGTGGCTCCACTGGTTCCCGTTCTTTTAGCGAAAGAAGGACAGATAGTTCGGCCGAGGAAAGACGCTACACTTTCTTTTCGAGTTTTCAACATCCGCATGGCGCTTGTGCCCATTAAGCCGATCCGGCGCTTAAGCATCTCGCCACCCGCCGATCGATCGAGCTAACCTGATGAGGCAAGATATTTAATCGCCGCAAAAGCATAAGCGATCGGCGGGAGGCGTCGCAGCAGCGCTCGTTACCATCCCGGATTCAGAAGCGGGAGTTTAAAACGGCCTTTTCAGTCAGACGCGAATGCAAAATATCCAGACACTTTTCTTGTTCGTGTCGACGCATTTCATAGAATGACAGTGCGGCTCGACGCGGACTGGTACGCGCTTCATTCGGGCGGTTATACCGGATCACCAGCAGAAAGCGCCCCCGGTTTACAAAAGCGATGTTCTCGTAAGAAATCGTGGTGCGACCCACCTTGCATCGATCGATATAGAAAACCGCGCGTGTCGTGAAATTCATGCTTACCAGAGCAGCCAGAGGTGCGAGGAAGACCATAAAAACATCGCCAAAACTCATGAATGGGTTCGATTGCGCAAAGATGATGTAAGACCCGGCAATAATGAGAAAAATGATACCGACAGCCGGCATTGCAAAGCGGCTGCCACGCACGATCAGTTCTGGCTCGATAGTCTGGGGTAGGCTGTTCATATAAGGAATAAGAAAGTTGAACTCGTGGAAGACACCAGGCCCGGCACTTCCCTGCACTTCCACGACCTGGATAATGCAGCGATATTTTTATTCGGACAAACACGAATAGGCTGGAAGAGTATTCTGCACGACAGTTCGGGCTTTGTCCGCAATAAAACTTGATATTGATTCATCGCGCATAAATTCAACAAACTCGACCCACTGCTGTCATTCGATGATTAGCTACGAACGTCTCTAATTCAGCCTAGAGTCGCCATTCGCGGGAGCGTGACTGAACCTTATCCTCAACGGCCGATGTAGAGCGTCGCTTGCCACCACTCTACCCACGCGCTCAGCCGAATGGGTTGGCTCAGTGTAGGCGACCACCGTACTTTTTCATGCAGGTTCGTCGACTACCACGTCCGGCGCGTCAATGCCTGCGGCCCGCGCGCCGCAGGCATCCGCTTGTCTGCGCGGATGGCTGTGTCAGTAATCGCAGGATGGCCGGATGGTGCGGATCGCTCCTGCCAGAATCAATCGTGTGCGAGTACGATGCAAAGCTTTCAATAGAGCGAACGTTCGTCGGAACTCCACTGTTATTTGTCCGACTGTTGCTTTAAAAATGACCTTAACTCAAAAACGAATAGTCACGACAGAAGAGGTAGTAACTTACGCCGGTTAAAACCTGAGAAGGCGTGGTATCGGCTTATGCCATCCCAAAAAGACAAGGAATAATATGAAAACGTTCCGCCTGGTACATTTTCTGGGGTGTTTTTCGTTATTGGTTAGCGTATCTGTTTTTGGTGAACCGATAGAGCTGAGAGCCAATCTTCTACCAGAATGCCCTTCTGTGGTACCTCCGCCAGAGCACCGGGATCTGGTTCCGATCATAGCGGCGGCGCTTATTGGACAGTTGGTTTCGATAGGTGTTTCTTACGTAAAAACGGTCGTGAATCCAAATGTTTCTTCTGATCAAGTTACCGTCAATTTGGACGGATGGTACGAATACAAGAAGCAGATGCCAAACGGGAAGCCGGGGCTACAAGTTTCTGATAAGAAAGGGTGCCTGGTGGTGATTAGAGGTGATTTTTCGAAGAATCCTGCTACTCCGGATATCCCAACGGGCGTGTTTCGAGGCAACTACTCGGAAGCTCAACTCAAGAGGGCTCAGGACGCTTTGGTCGCTGCAGATCTCAATTTCGACGGCGCTCCGTCGCTCTATTTTGAAGCGCGCCGCGTAATCTCATCAGACAAAACGGCTGTCACATGGAAGCCATTCGCATTCTATGTTGGTAGTTTTTTTAATAATAGTTTTTTTGCCGGCTCAAGCCGCGGGTTAGAAATTGACGTTAGTTTCTCAACTGCCGGCGCTTCTCAAGTTTTTGGAAAGCTTGAATATCCCTACGCATCAGTGAAAAAACCTTTTATTAGCTTGCCGCCTATCGACAAGACAACGCGTATTTCGACGCCCGATGGACAATGGATTGCGAGCCCAGCAACAGACAAAATCGTCCTCACCCCCCCTCTAGATGACAATACGCCAATATTGCCGGTAAACATGACGGTGCAAGTGACAGAAACACCGAAACCGTATAAATTGGCAACTGCATTTGCGGCAGCAATAAATGCCGCGTCCGGATCGATAACGACTGCCGCAACGCAGGACCTAGTACCGTCTGCACGCCAGGCTGCCAATCAGACGAATGAGGCTGCTACCGCGACAGCTTTATCTAGCTACGCAACGGCCTACGACGCCAAAACCAAGGATTGTGCCGCAAACGCGAGTTCCGTTGATTGCAGCATCGACAAGGACAAGCTGACCGTCGCCACAAATGCCGCTCGCTCCGCCTGCGCCATCGCCTTTTTGAGTACTTGCGACACGTTGAAATAGCTTCGACGATGGCCATCGGAATATCGACTGTCTCACTCAGTGCTAAAAATGGAAGTAGTTTGCCGACGAATCGTTGGTTGTCGTCGCTTCACTATAAATGTCGACCCGCCGCTCATTAAAAGACGTTCGCCAAACGACCGGGAAGAGCCGTTTATGGCCGAACACCGACCAAGCTTCTACAAGATCAGAAAGCGACCGCTACCCGAAGCGGTGCGACATGCGCGCCGGATGAGTGTGGGTTGTGTGTTTTAAGGGGTATTGGACCCGCCGCTGGCCGCTCTGATGTTTGCTGCGTGCGGTCAGGGCACTATGCCATCTGAATAGGACAGGACGCTTACCATGAAAGCTGGAATCCCCCGTTGCCTGGCAGGAGTTCTCGCGGCAACCGCTTTAGGCGGCTGCATGTGCGACCACGGACCACGACCGTGGTCACCCGAGGGTGAGCCAGCAGGAGCGTCAATCATTTACGACGGCCCTACACCAGCAAGCTATCGCGTCTGCTACTACTCCGCAGAGGACACGCCCCTGGTCCTGACGAACGAGAGCGCTACCCAATTCACCGTCAGGTCGGGAGCGAATTCCGAAGGTGGATGCATTGATCTTCGAGCGAGCAAGCTCGCAATCGCGAGCAGCGGGCACGGACGAATCACCTATCGGTTGCTCGACGGCGTTCATCAATGATAGGGGGCAAGAATGGCAGATCAGACAAGCACTCCTGGTGCGCCGCCGGCCGACAATCCGCGCCTCGATGCATCGCGGAAAATGTATTCTGCCAACAGGGAGAGGCTCAAGACGCTGATTCCGGCCGCCCAGAAAGTAGCGGCACCGCCCGTAGCGCCACCACCGCATGCCCGAGGCGAGTTTCGTATCCAGCTCGTGGAGCCGCTATTCAGGCAGGCGGTGGCCTACATCGGTTCGGTTCTCGATCTCGAGCCTCTCTACCGTCAGCTTCGGGCCACACAGACGAACATAGCGCTCGACATTGAGGAGCTTAAAAAACTGCAGGACATCAACGATGCCGAGGTCGACGCGGGGTTGTTCAATCTGTCAGCCTGGTCGGCGCAAGCTTCACTGGTGTCCGATCAGACAGCGCAGACCCAGCAGAACAACTTCTCACAATGGGTCCAAAGCCAAGCGCCGCAGCAGATCATGAATGCCGTACGGTCCGCAGAGAATAACCTGAAGCCTTTCTCTAAATGGACTGTTGCCAATGTGGCTGATCACACGCCCGCGTTCTATCCGGACGCCAAGTGGCAACTTAGCAGCGATGAGAGCAAGATCGCCGGAAAATCTGCGGAGACGTGGGCGTCCACGGTCGGCGGCGTACTGGGCTACCGCGCTGCTGGATATGGCTTTCAATATGCCAAGTGGCAGATGGATACCCAGATTGCTCCCATCGCTGCGCGTCTCGCCTATGTAACAAAGTTTGCTGGGTACATGTCCAACGATCCAAGTTTCAGAGAGCAACGGCGTAACGTCGCGCACAATAAATTGACCGAGCGTTTGGCCGCCATCGCTACGAAGGACGGTCCGCTTAACTATGGCGACCAGCTATCTGCGATCCTCGGGCGAGCGCAGAGTGCCCTAAACGAGGCGAACGCGCGACTTGCCGCCGTTGTTAAGGGGATGAGGTGGGTATATGGATACGACGCTGGCGCTATCCCGGCGCTGCCGGCCGGAATTACCGAAGCCTTGCCGTCGCGTTACCTTAGCCAACTGGCTGTTTGGACACAGAACCTCGGCGTGACGCTGCAGAAGCTAACCCAGGACGACCAGAGTCTCGTCGTACGAGTGTCGCTGAAAGCGCAACTTGGAGAAGACACATTTATCCGGCAGGCGAAGGCCGGGGAGTGGGACATCACGTTCGAAGCCAAAATGCTTTCGGGATTGAAGTTTGTGCGTCTGCGTGGCCTGGGAGCATGGCTCAAGTTTGAAGGGGATATCCCTCCTCAAATGATCGTCACGGCGCCTAGTGCCGTGACATTGCTATATGGACGGGGGGCGACGAACCAAGGCAACCAGTCGGTCAACGGATGTTGGCTGGGGCGCCCCGAAGTTTGGCCAGGGACCACTGGGCGACAACCAGAGATCGTCGGAACGTCTGTGTTATATAACGCCAGTCCCTTCGGGAGATGGTCCGTGAAGCAGGTGCCTCTGGGAGCCGGCGATGTGACCGACGTCATCGTTGAGTTTTACCTCGTAGTGCAGCAGGACCGATAGCGATGCGTCGGCGAACCCTTCTAAAAAGCATCGCAGGGTCATTTGTAATGTGGGTAGCGTTGCGGAGACCCGCATTTGCCGACGATTGCGACGAAGACCCTGAAGACTGCGGTTGGCCTACTCCACAGCCATCGCAACCCGCGCCGGCTCAGCCTTTGCCGCCCGAGCCTCCGGTGGAACCCCCAGATGAACCGGAACCCTCCCCCCCCGCTGTCATTGGCGGAGGCGACTATGACCCGGGCATCGGAGGAGATCCGTCCGATGTCGTTGGCTACGCAACCGGAGGAAATGGCCCTGCCGGGACGCTTGTTTACAACGCAACGGGGGGCGAGTTTGCCGGTACCGATGGCTTCACCTTTTCAGTATCGGCCTTCGGAGGCGACGGGCTCGCCGGTGCCGGCCTGTCGGACGATGCAGGGGGATTTTCCGCGGGCAACGATGCAGCCTACGGCGGTGGCTCTCGCGCGGTCACCAGCGGAAATGGGTCGCAGCAGCGCCCGCCGGGCAGTGGCAGCACTGGGGATAGTAGCGGTAGCGCCATCTTTGGAACCGGTCAGCCGCAGACGGTACCTCAGGAAGTCCGGGCGGGAGACTATCGTGACGATGCGATCCAATACGACCCTTCAGTGACAACTGCCGCGACCGTGGCTAGTTGGCTTGCGAAGCATGCCCTCAAATTCGCGGTTCCGGAGACAGTCAGCCAGGCTATTAATATCGCATATGGCACCGAGGTAAAGTCGACCACCTTGCCCGGGATTGCGGCAGAGAGCACGGCAAGAACCGCGGTGAGTATCGCAGGATTTGCCGCGGGGAAAGCGGCTCAAGTAGAGTTTGGCGTTCCGGTTGCGGCAGAACTGTTTATGACTGGCTTCATCATCGGAGGACCCGTCGGTGCCGCGGTTGCAGCCGCTGGAGTAGCCGTCTACTACGGGACCGAACCGGTCGCGGACTGGCTGGTCGATAAAGGCGGCGAGACCATCATCGATCTGACGATGGAATTGCCCGAGGCCACCGAGCGGCTTGGCCAAGCGATGGGTAACCTCGAGCAGAACCTCTATGATTTTTACAATCCCGTCTCTGGACCGGGCATGTTCTGAGTTGGAGAGCCGTTTCGCTCCCGGCTGTTGAGCAGGTTGACCTTTTTTGCCGTTGCGGGGGACGCGCGTCGGTGCCGGCGGCAAGCGCAGATTTGATCCGGAGGACAAGCAACGATTGATTGAGGCACGTCTGCAACCGGGCGCATCGCCGTCGGGCGTGGCCCTGACGACTGGGGTAAATGGCAACCAGTTGCACAAATCGGCTCGATTGCGTAAAAAATCAGATTCCCCGGTTTGGCAGTGCATAGCGGTCGGATCGTCAGCTTTCGTTCCGATGGTCGCGATCACCCACCCCGCAACAGTCATTGCGTAGATTCCGGAGTGTACGAGCGATTCGAATGATGGCTTTGTGGATGCAAGAATGGCAACAATTGGCCTCGTGCTGCCTGTCATCGATGCGGACTGCTCCCAAAACTAATGCGTTCCACTATCGGCGGACGGCCTAGCTCCAATGTAATGCCATGCATCGCTATGGCGATGCTAAGAGCAGCTAGGTGAGAACGCTGAATTGCTGCGGCTCAAGCGAGACTGTCTCGACAATCGTTTCGAACTCGGCCAGCAGGTCTGGCTGCCGCTGTCGTAGATATTGACCGACCAGTTCGTTCTCCAGGAGCCTGGCGAGATATCCCTTTGCGAGCACCAGGTTCAGCACATCCTGCCCATAGGTTTGCTCGACAAGTTTGTATTGACCCTGAAGATTACTCATCTCCCGTTCCATCTTCGCCATCTGCTCAGGCGTCACACCGGTCAGCTTTGGCGGCTTCTTTCCGTCCACCAGCCGCGCTGCGGGTGTCGCGACAAGTAACGCTTCGGCGTAGGGCACCGTCACATTGTTCGCCGCTATCATTAGTTCGACGCATTCAACCTGCCGCGTCGGTTTCATTTTTCGAATTGCGCGGGCAAGCTCTACGGAAAACTGACGATCCCCCAGAAGTTCGGCGGCTTCAGGGCATATGCCATCCAGCAGTGAAAGTTTTTTAAGAATCTGGGATACGTCCATGGCAAGAGCCTTTGCCAGCTTTTCCGGCGATACGCCCCGTTCGACGACGCGCCGGATCATATAGTGCTCCTGGATGGTGGACAGGCGATTGACGCGGTTGTTGTAGGTGTAGCTTTCATCGTCGGTCGCAACCAGGCACGATGCTTCGACAAATCCGAGCTGCTGCATCGCAATGAGGCGCAGGTGGCCATCAAGCAGCACATGTTGACCCGTACTCTGTTGTGCTGCTGTGACGGACAGCGGCTCAATCAGTCCGATCTCCTCAATCGATGTCTTGATCTGTTTGAACTTGCGGGAAGCGATGATTGTCGCGGGCGTCCTGCGCGACGGCAAGATGCACACTACGGGAACCGAGAGAGGCTCCGGAATGAAACCGAGCGTCACGCCTGTCATGCTGCGCTCCCGCCCGACCAGACACGCTCAGCAAGATATTTTGGCAATGTCGCAAGCCCTTCTGCACGCAACAGATTGACGAAGTTCTCATCGGCGAACATTTGTCGGAGCGCACCCACGACGAACATGAGGCGCTGCTGTGCAAACTCGGCTTTGCGCACCATCGATTTCTGACGTTCGACTTCGTGCTGGTAAGTCCGCACCAGGCTCGATGTCGTCACGTCCGCGAGCTTGCCCGACATGTTGCGGGCAGCGGAGCGCCCAAGCGTTTTACGTCGCTCGATAATCCGGCGGGCATCCATCAATTGCTTGCCACGTAACTTGCCGGATTCGTAAGCTTCCTGCAGAGCAGCCTGCATTGCCGTGTCGTCGTCACCGGCGCTGACAATAGACAATGCGGCGTTGAGTGGAATCCGTCCCTTCTCCACTGCTATGACCAGTCGTTCCTCACCATGATGCAGAAGCATCAGGATACCTTGGACATATGACTGCGTGAGCCCCGTTTTTTCCGCGATCACCTTCGAAGCGTATCCCTGCTCCTGCAATTGCCGGATGCCGGCGAGGAGTTCGAGCGGCCTGCACTGACGACGCGCAATGTTCTCCGCGAGACTCATGATGAATGCGTCTTCGTCGCTGACATTCACAACCATCGCCGGAATGGTCGTCTCGCCAAGTGAACGGAAAGCCTTCAGGCGACCCTCGCCGCACACAAGCAGATACTTCTCGACGCCATCCGCTGTAGCACGCGGCGTGACCTTGATCGGCTTTTTCAGGCCGATCGCCCTGATGTTGCCGACGATTTCGTTGAACACGCGGTTGTTACGCTCACGCGGATTGATGACCTCGATCTGGTCGACCGGAATCATCCGCACCTCGCCCGCCTGTTGCTGCTGGTTCATGCCACCCTCCGGAGACGGGCCCGCTCAGCCATGCCATAGAGATAGTCAAGCGTGTCAAAACGGTAGCTCTCGAACTCAATCCTGTTCTGGTCGGCGAGGCTGATACGCGGCTGGCCGAAGTCCAGGCGCGGCAAGAGGTAATAATCGAGCGCCGCTGAATTCGCGTGGTCGAGCCTAACGGCTACCGTAATGTCCGGCAGCAGGCTCGTGTCAAACCGGACCTTCCAGCGATGCCGCCCATTTTCGTGTGTCTGGCAACGCGCGAGAACGAGGCAGGCAGTGAATTCGTGGTTGACTGTGAGCATATCTGTGGCTGGATCGCGCCGCACCGTGCCACCGAGATCGGCGATCCTCTTCTCCGTCTGCGCGACGATTTCCGGGTGAAGCTGACGGAGGAACCGGTTGGTTTCGAGATAGCGGTAGTCGCGACCAGGAGTGAAACCCACGGTCTGGTATGCGCGGATCAGGCTGCCGAATCTGTACATATAAACGGAGCTTGATGGCATGCCATCAGTCTCGTCGATAACCAGGCCGGACAGGAAGCCACGATTGCGGTACAGGTTGCGCAGACGCTCGATGAGCTCCTCATTCGAATAGCGTCGGGCGCGCGCCCGCATGATGCCCTGTGCTGTGTAAAACGTCTCACTCGGTACGATAGACTGGAATGCACCTTCCTTCCGGATCCACATGTCCGGCGTATTGACGACGCGCATTTTCTTGAGTTTGAACGACACGCGGTTGTAGACGTTATTGCCGATGTATTTCTCGTTGGTCAGTACCTCCCGTATAGTCGCTCGCGTCCATTCCCGATCGAGGTGTGTGCGAACACGCATACCATTTAACCGGGCCGCAACCTCGTATTCATTTAACGACCCGTCGATAAACCAGTTGTAGATGAGATTGATAATCCGGATTTCGCTCTCGGGCCCTGGCATAAGGATCACCCGATCGGTCTGTAGGCTCTTGTGTTCGCCTCGCTGAAGTTCTCCTTTCATGATCCCGTGCTGATCGATGAGGACGCGGCGTAAGCCATACCCAGCCGGTCCGCCCTGCCGGAAGCCGAGTTCGATCAGCCGGCACTGGCCGGCAAACACCTTGGCCGACAATTCCCGGCTGTATTCACCGGCCATTGCCCGCTTGACTCCTTTCACGATGGTGGATACCGGCGAGCCGTCGTTTTCGAACTGTTCGGCGCAGTAGGCAACCTGGATGCCGACGCGCCGGCAGACATACTCGTAGTACGCACTTTCGTCCGCGTCCTGGAATCTCCCCCAGCGGCTCACGTCATAGACGAGGATCACCTGAAAATCCGCGCGACCGCTTTCAACGTCCTTGATCAGTTGCTGAAGCGCCTGCCGCCCGTCGATACGCAGACCGCTTTTACCCTCGTCAGCGTAGGTGCGAACGATCTCGAGGCCGCGCCGCACGGCATACTCCCGGATCCTGTCGCGCTGGTTCTCAGTCGAGTACTGCTGGTGCTCAGTCGACATCCGAACGTATTCGGCCGCCCGTACCGAGGGGGCCTCCGCGACGACGGTATCGCCTATGTGATCGAGTGACACGGTCCTGCTCCCGCTGCTTCGAATCCTCGCTCCCCTGAGCTTGCGTACCCGACATCGCGTCGGACATGCAGATCGTCACTTTCGAAACGCAACCGCGTCGCAACTGCGGTGGTGTCTGATTCAGAGCGGGTACAAGGCAAAGGTAGCAGGCGTGGCGCGGAAGTCGATCACGTCATCTCTTTGCAATCACGTATGGGTGGCCCGTTTGGTGCCGACAGCACGGCGATATGGACGGTGCACGCGTTCATCTTTGCAATGCCCGTTTCGACCGCACGGCGCAGTATGTAGAAGCCTGATGCGAGTGGGTGTAAAGGCGGTGACGCGTCCATGTTTGCAACCGGACTGGAACTTCGTCGCGCATTCCGCTCCCGTTGCATCGCGCAATTGCGCTCCCGGTAGGCCGGATGCGTCGCGCGGTATTGACGCCAGTAGTCCGGGTGACGAGCACGCCAGTTCGATTGCGCCCGGGTCTGGTTATCGCGGTAGTCGGCGTCGACGCGAAGTCGCCGCCGTTGCCAGCGGCGCCGGCGTTCCCGCTGACACGCCGCGGCCGAGCAGTACCGTTGATTGGGGACACGCAAAAGGGGATGAAACGGATTGCCGCAGGCGAGGCAAAGTCGACTCGATTTCATGATCGCGCTCCATGGACCTTCGGTCATTTTGCGCGGAGCGAGGACGCCGGCGACTCGTCAAGCTGGCTACAAATAGTTCGTTAAACGCTGACTACGCGAGGCCAAAAGGGCGCTGTCATTTATCTTGAGAATCAGATGGGAAATTGCCACTTTTTCTGAGAAGAGTATCCGAGTCATTCTGAGAAAAAATTTATAACCTCTTGATTTCTCTAGAGGCGGCTTGTCAGGAATTTTGAGAACCGACATTGATGCTGCTGTTCTCGTAGGGCGCCAAAGTAATTGCTGCTGGCACCACAGTTCTGCTACTGGGAGACAAAATTAGTGCTACTGCCCTACGAGGGGGTGTCTGGGGCGCAAAGAGACTGAGCGACAAAGTCGATGGAACCAGCCTCCCTGTTGAGGGTAACGTTCCACCGGTGGAGGAATCCAACCTTGGATGCGTGATGTCAAGGTCGGGAGTTCGATCCTCCGCCTCCCACCAAACGACTTTCAAATGTTGCCAACGTTTCACAGTAAAAACCCGCCAAGCATTGCTTCGCGGGTTTTTTGCTGGCAATACTCAACGTTGCGGGCACGCCGAAAAAAATTCCAAAAAAATTTAATATTGCCCGAGAGGGGTGCCGCGCCCTGGTCCAGATGAGCCCGTCCGACTTGATATTGGATGCGGTCGGGGTTATGGGTGATCGTGTGCGGCTATCTCACACACCTTAGGAAAGTCATTATGATCCGATACGCTGGTTCGTAGCAGGTGAGCACTTTCGGGTCCGGGTCGACTTCGCCGTGCAATAGGGCGTTACGCATTGCATATATGGTCTCTACGAGCCCAGAGAGTAAGTCTTGAGAGGAGCACTGGAATTCCATAGCGCCGATCTGCAAACGACCGTTTCCGAACCGAGGTGACTCCCCCCATCGAAAGCCGACGTCGCTGCTAGCGATACTGCCCGTAACTTGGCAAGCTTGACCAGCCGACCCGCGAACCGAAGATAAGCGACGCGCCCAAGTCTTGTCAACGCATTGGCAGTGCGAATTAATTTTGCGACAAGGTGCCGCCGAAGCGCCTGATCGAGAAATCAGTCACTCGCGAGGGACCCCACGGTCCGAGCGGAGAATAGCGCCACTATTCTCCGCATTTTCTGCGGAGAATAATTTGCGTCCGCAGGGAAAATAGCCCGGATCAACGTCGGATCCGGCGTGTTGAAAAAATCAGCAGCAGGTGGCCGCAGCACGTCCTACGAGTTAGCGGATTGAGCGCTCCATAAGTAGCCGCACTTATCCACAACCCCCTCTGGACAACTTTTGTACAAACCACCTGATACGTTGTGGGCGAAACTTTGATAAACCAGCAACCTCGCCAGGTCAGCCAAAAGTTTTCCCTGGCTCCTCCGTCCTGTCCGCCCACCCCCCGCAGGGTTATCGATTCCGTATCCCCTTGATCCGTAAGCGAAGATCCAAGTTATCCACAGAAACGCGAGGTGCTTGTTAACTATTACTACGTATACATATACAAAGACTATAAAAAACAGAGAAGCATCCCCGAACCCCGCTGCGTAAACATGCACAACGCACGCACAACAACCAAACCAGAACCAAACCCATCAAACCAACGGCAAACAAATCTCCGTCAGCAGCTCAGCAGGCGCAGTCTCCTTCGGACTATTCAAATACTCCTCAAACACCGGCGCATCCGCAGCCTCACGCCCCGACTGCACAAGCCACGTCCCATACAACCACTCATAAGCCGCCCGCATATCGCTATACGGCCCCTTATGCCGCAACACCGCGTACTCCCCACCTTTCACACGCGCCACCGAAACCGGCGGACTCACCGTCACCGAAGTCTGCACCGGATGCGGCAGCAACACCCCAGCCTTCGACCTCAACTCATCCTCCGCAACAACACCAGGATCGTCGTAGTAAATCCCGATCATGCGCATCTGTCCTGCCAGCAAATTGTGTTTCGCCAACCAGCCGAACAACCCATCGAACGCCTTGCCGATCTGCATATACGGCCCAACGTGATCCACCGACAAAACCTCCATCGGCTCCACGTTACGAATCACCACTTCACGCATCGTCATTTGATCGTCTCCTGAAAGTGCCGGACGAAACCGGCTATGCGTACCCTGCTTGCGGTACTGCGCCGGCGGAATGCCGAACACCGCGCGAAAGGTGCGAGAGAAAGACTGCAAACTGCTATAGCCCGAGCGTTCGGCAATCTCAGCGATCGGCATCGAACCATTCGCCAGATATCCCGCGGCGCGATGCAACCGCAAACGCCGCACAGTCGTCGCCACCGTCTCGCCATACATCGCCTGAAAGATGCGATGCCAGTGATACGGCGACATGCAGGCGATTTGCGCGAGACGATCGATATCCAGCGGTTCGTCGAGATGATCGTAAATATGGTCCAACACGCGGCCCAGCCGCGTTTCGTAGCGCGCCCGATTGTCCGATTGGTTCATAACTAAGTGACCAACAAAGAGAAGATTGCCGAAGGGATGCGAATCAAAGTACCACGTCCCCATTTACCAAATCCTGCGAACTTCGCCAAAGCACCCGTGAACAGAATTAAGCGTCCACTGACACAATCGCGCCCGAACTTTGCCGAATTTCGATAACACGTTGAATAATGGCTTACTACCATCGGCTGAAGCCTGTCCGCCCATGCACCGCAAAGCCTTGCGGCGTCGAGCAAGCGAAAACATCAGGAGCACCCGATGAAATCAGAGTCAAAAAGTCAGCACGTCGGTAAAGTCACGCATCACGAGTTGAAGCAGACGCTCGGCACGTGGCAACTGTGGGGGATCGCGGTCGGTCTGGTCATTTCCGGCGAGTATTTCGGCTGGAGCTATGGCTGGGCGAGCGCCGGCACGCTCGGCTTCGTCATCACGGCGGTTTTTATTGCCGCGATGTACACCACCTTCATTTTCAGTTTCACCGAACTCACCACGTCGATTCCGCATGCAGGCGGCCCGTTCGCCTACGCGCGCCACGCTTTTGGCCCGACCGGTGGTTATCTGGCGGGCGCGGCGACGTTAGTCGAATTCGTGTTCGCACCACCGGCGATTGCACTCGCGATCGGCGCTTATCTGCACGTGCAGTTTCCGGGGCTCGAACCGAAACACGCGGCAATGGGCGCGTATCTCGTCTTCATGGCGCTGAATATCGTCGGTGTGCAGATCGCCGCGGCTTTCGAGTTGTGTGTAACGCTGCTCGCGATCTTCGAATTGCTGGTGTTCATGGGCGTCGTGTCGCCGGGATTCCAGTGGTCGAATTTCACGAAGGGTGGTTGGTCCGGTGCGGACACCTTCAGCATGGGCTCGTTCCACGGCATGTTCGCGGCGATTCCCTTCGCGATCTGGTTTTTCCTCGCGATTGAAGGCGTGGCGATGGCTGCTGAAGAAGCCAAGAATCCCAAGCGTTCGATTCCGATTGCTTACGTCGCCGGTATTCTGACCTCGGTCGTGCTCGCCATCGGCGTGATGGTGTTCGCAGGCGCCGCCGGCGACTGGACCAAGCTGTCGAACATCAACGATCCGCTGCCGCAGGCCATGAAATTCATCGTCGGTGAACATAGCGGCTGGATGCATATGCTGGTGTGGCTTGGCCTGTTCGGGCTCGTCGCGTCGTTTCACGGCATCATCCTCGGATACTCGCGGCAGATCTTCGCGCTGGCTCGCGCCGGTTATCTGCCGGAGTGGCTCTCCAAGGTGCATCCGCGCTTCAAGACGCCGCATCGCGCGATCATCGCGGGTGGCGTGGTCGGTATCGCCGCGATCTATAGCGACGAGCTGATCCAGTTCGGCGGCCAGACGCTGACGGCGAACATCGTGACGATGTCCGTATTTGGCGCTATCGTGATGTATATCATCAGCATGTTGTCGCTGTTCAAGCTGCGCCGCTCGGAGCCGAACATGGAGCGCCCGTTCCGCGCGCCGCTGTTTCCGTTCTTTCCGGCGTTCGCGCTGGTGGCCGCGGTGATTTGTCTGGCTACAATGGTCTACTTCAATTTCCTGGTGGCCATCGTGTTCGCGATCTTCCTCGCGCTCGGCTACGTCTACTTCCTGTTGACGCGCCATCAACGCGAAGCAGCACCGTCGGACGCTTTGCTCGAAGAGTGACGGATCGAGCCGCTGCGCAAGCAGCGGCGATGGAGTCGTAAACATGAGCTACACCGAGACAATCGGCAGCCGCACGTATCGCTTTGCCGACCTGAAAACCTTGATGGCGAAAGCCAGTCCGCTGCGTTCCGGCGACCAGCTCGCGGGCGTCGCGGCGGCAAGCGAAGAAGAGCGCGTCGCGGCCAAGATGGCGCTCGCGCAGGTGCCGTTGCGCACGTTTCTCAACGAAGCGCTGATCCCGTACGAAAGCGACGAGGTCACGCGTCTCGTGATCGACGATCATTCGCCGCAAGCGTTCGCTGAGATATCGCATCTGACGGTCGGCGATTTCCGCAACTGGCTGTTGAGCAGCACGACCAATGGCGACGCGCTCACGCGCATCACCGCCGGACTCACGCCGGAGATGATTGCGGCTGTCTCGAAGCTGATGCGCAATCAGGATTTGATCGCGGCGGCGCGCAAGCGTCCGGTGATTACGCGCTTTCGCAATACGATCGGCTTGCCCGGTCACATGTCGGTGCGACTGCAACCGAATCATCCGACCGACGACGTCAAAGGCATCGCCGCGTCGATGCTCGATGGCCTGATGTACGGCTGCGGCGACGCGATGATCGGCATCAATCCCGCCAGCGACAATCTTGCCGCGATCACCAAGCTGCTGCTGATGATCGACGACTTCCGCCAACGCTATCAGGTACCCACGCAATCGTGCGTGCTGACCCACGTCACTAACACCATCGCTGCGATCGAAAAAGGCGCGCCGGTCGATCTCGTGTTTCAATCGATTGCCGGGACAGAGAAAGCGAACTCGGGTTTCGGTATTTCGCTTGCGCTGTTGCAGGAAGCATATGAAGCGGGGTTGTCGCTGAATCGCGGCACTGTCGGCAATAACCTGATGTATTTCGAAACCGGGCAGGGTAGCGCCTTGTCGGCCGATGCCCATTTCGGTGTCGATCAGCAGACATGCGAAGTGCGCGCCTATGCAGTCGCGCGCAAGTTCAATCCGTTTCTGGTGAACACGGTGGTTGGCTTCATCGGACCGGAGTATCTGTACGACGGCAAGCAGATCACGCGCGCGGGCCTTGAAGACCACTTCTGCGGCAAGCTGCTCGGCGTGCCGATGGGTTGCGACATCTGCTACACGAATCACGCCGAAGCCGATCAGGACGATATGGATAACCTGCTCACGCTACTCGGCGTGGCGGGTATCAATTTCATCATGGGCATTCCGGGTGCGGACGACGTGATGCTCAACTATCAAAGCACGTCCTTCCACGATGCCCTTTACGTGCGCGACGTACTTGGTCTGCGCCGCGCACCGGAATTCGAAGAATGGCTGGAGTCCATGCAGATCACTGACTCTCGCGGCGCTTTGCTGAGTGCATCGTCACAGCAACCTCTGCTGGCAGGCGCGAATGACTGGATGGGCATCGCATGAGCGACTTCCTCGAAAAGAATCCATGGAACGCATTGCGGCAGTTCACCAACGCACGCATCGCGTTGGGCCGCGCGGGCAACAGTTTGCCGACTGCACCGTTGCTGGCGTTCAACCTGTCGCATGCGCAGGCGCGCGACGCGGTGCATCATCCGCTCGATACGGACGTGCTGCACGAACAGTTGCGCGCGCAAAGTTTCAGCACACTGGATGTGCATAGTGCCGCGCCCGATCGCGAGCATTATTTGCGGCGTCCGGATCTCGGCAGGCGCTTGAGCGATGAGAGCCGCGCAGCGCTTGGACAACTCAAGGTGGATTCACCCGAAGTGGTCTTCGTCATCGCAGATGGTCTCTCCGCATTCGCTGCATCGAAGCAATCGATTCCGCTGCTGCAAGCCGTTTGCACGAAACTCACGGATTGGAAGATCGGCCCGGTAGTAGTCGCACGTCAGGCCCGCGTCGCGCTCGGTGACGAAATCGGAGAACTGCTCGATGCCAAACTGGTTGTGATGCTGATCGGCGAACGACCAGGTTTGAGTTCGCCCGATAGTCTCGGCATCTATTTGACTTACGCGCCGAAAGTGGGCTGCAGCGATGCGCAACGCAACTGCATTTCCAACGTGCGTCCCGAAGGTCTTAACTACGAATCAGCCGCGCACAAGTTGCACTATCTGCTGACGCACGCAAGACGTTTGGGCATCACGGGCGTTGGTTTGAAAGACGATAGCGATGCGCTGCTAGCGAGTACGCCGACAACACCCGCAGTCGGCGACGACTCAAACTAGACACGACATAGAGACACTAAGCATCCGCCCGTTCCACCGGATGCGTCTCCAACCACGCGTTCTCCTCGTCCTCGAAAAGTCGCGAGCGCGTCAAAAACCGCAACCCGCTCGGTCGCTCCAGAGAAAACATCCCGCCATTCCCCGGCACCACATCGATGATCAGTTGCGTGTGCTGCCAGTATTCGAACTGCGATTCGCTCATATAAAACGGCACGCCGGCAATCGTGCCGAGTTTCACGTCGGACGAGCCGACCATGAACTCATTCTGAGGGAACATCATCGGCGCGCTGCCGTCGCAGCATCCACCGGATTGATGAAACAACACGGCCCCGTGTTCGGCGCATAGCTTGTCGATCAAATCGACCGCAGCAGGCGTCGCGATCACACGGGCTACTTCCTTCTCATCAGCCATCACATGCCCTCGTTGAAAAAGAGCGAGCCGCGTAATGCGGCTCGCTCGTACAGGGTCGTTACACTCAGAAGAAACCGAGCGGCTTATCGCTATAGCTGACGAGCAGGTTCTTGGTCTGCTGATAGTGATCGAGCATCATCTTGTGATTTTCGCGGCCGATACCCGATTGCTTGTAGCCACCGAACGCAGCATGTGCCGGATACGCGTGATAGCAGTTGGTCCACACGCGGCCCGCCTGGATTTGCCGGCCGAAGCGATAGGCGCGCGTACCGTCGCGTGTCCATACACCGGCGCCCAGACCGTAGAGCGTATCGTTGGCGATTTCGAGCGCTTCGTCTTCGTTCTTGAAGGTCGTCACGGAAACGACCGGCCCGAAGATTTCTTCCTGGAAGATGCGCATCTTGTTGTGGCCGCGGAACACGGTCGGCTTCACATAGTAGCCCTTGCTCAGTTCGCCGCCGAGCGTATTGCGCTCACCGCCGATGAGACATTCCGCACCTTCCTGCTTGCCGAGATCGACATACGAGAGGATTTTTTCAAGCTGCTCCTGCGAGGCTTGTGCGCCGATCATCGTCTTCGTGTCGAGCGGATGGCCTTGCGTGATCGCCGCCACACGCTTCAACGCGCGCTCCATGAAGCGGTCGTAAATCTTTTCGTCGATCAGCACACGCGACGGACACGTGCACACTTCGCCCTGATTCAGCGCGAACATCGTGAAGCCTTCGAGCGCCTTGTCGAAGTAGCTGTCGTCCTCGTTCATCACGTCGGCGAAGAAAATGTTCGGACTCTTGCCGCCGAGTTCGAGCGTCACCGGAATGATGTTCTGGCTTGCGTACTGCATGATCAGGCGGCCGGTCGTCGTCTCGCCCGTGAAGGCGATCTTCGCGATGCGCTTGCTCGACGCGAGCGGCTTGCCGGCTTCGAGGCCGAACCCGTTCACCACGTTCAGCACGCCCGGCGGCAGCAGATCGTGGATCAGTTCGAGCAGCACGAGAATCGATGCAGGCGTTTGCTCGGCCGGCTTCAGCACGACGCAATTGCCGGCGGCCAACGCAGGCGCGAGCTTCCACACGGCCATCAGGATCGGGAAGTTCCACGGAATGATCTGGCCGACCACGCCGAGCGGCTCATGGAAGTGATACGCGACGGTGTCGTCGTCGATCTGGGAGAGCGAGCCTTCCTGCGCGCGCACGGCGCCGGCGAAATAGCGGAAATGATCGATGGCTAGCGGGATATCCGCAGCCATGGTTTCGCGTAGCGGCTTGCCGTTGTCGATCGTTTCAGCCACGGCAATGCGCTGCAGATTCGCTTCCATCCGGTCGGCGATACGGTTCAGGATGTTCGCGCGATCGGTGGTCGACGTCTTGCCCCATGCTGCCTTCGCACGATGCGCGGCGTCGAGGGCGAGTTCGATATCGGCTTCGCGTGAACGCGGGATCGACGTGAACGGCTCACCGGTGATCGGCGACACGTTGTCGAAGTACTCACCGCCTACCGGCTTCACCCATTCGCCACCGATAAAATTCCCATACTGCTTTTTGTACGGAAATTCGGTAGTCAGAAACTGCATCTCTGCGTGATTCATCTGTGTGCTCCTCACATGTTTGAATGGGCTATATTCGGCGCGATATTTCGCTGGCCGCGACAGACTAGAGCCAGAATTGTGCCAATGCACCGCGCTGGTGAGCTGTGCACGCGCAGCAGGCACGCCAGCAGGCTTGGGGCGCAGACCTGTTCACCTTGTCAAACGATGAGCGTCTCGTTTCTGATCAGTGTGCGCAGCCCTGTTCATGAATTGAACAGGGCGTGAGCATGTGCTGTCGCGATCAAAGCAAGGTAAGCGGAGAATCCGTTCGGCATGAGAATTGCGTTCCAGATCTCCTCAATACTTCGATTTCGTAGATCCGGTATGACGATTGAACCCCGAAGCGACAGCCTGACAGCACCGACGCACGCGCAGCAGCCGAGCTTTTGCGTGCAGACCTGTGTCGCCTACGACGCCGACGAGCAGGCGCGCAACCTCCACGGCTGGAGCCAGACCTACGACCAACTGACCGCGGGCCGCTTCGTCGGCGGTTTGACGGAGTTGTGCCTCGACCACATGCAGGTGTTCGTCGAAACCACCAGCCACACGCTGCGACAGACCTGCGAAGTGCAGGAGGACGCGTACTGGTTCGGCATTCCGACTTGCCCCGAGGGTTCCGGTCGTATCGATACACAGGTGATCGCGGGCGATGCGCTCGCATTTCGTCCGGGCGGGATCGAGTTCGAATTGCTGACTTCGGCGGGCTACGAGATTTTCGGTGTGGTGGTGAAGGGTGAAGTGCTGCGCCGCTATGCGGCCGAAGTGGAGCGGGTCGGTCTGGCCGACCATCTGCCGAACACGGAAGTCGTGTCGATCGGTACGGCTCGCAAGGAGCGCTTGTGCGGATCGCTGCGCCAGCTTCTCGACGACGGGGCGGCGAACGGCGCGCCGCTGTCCTCGTTCGCACGGAACAATTTGCAGGCGTCGGTGCTGGCGTCGCTATTCGATGTGGGCGCGTTGCCCGCCGCTGAGCAGGTTGCGATGCCTGCGCGTGGGCGGCGTCAGTCGATCGTGTCGGAAGCGCGCGAGTATGTTCTGGCCCATCGCGACCGAGCGATCAATGTGCCGGAGT
The DNA here is from genome assembly GCF_030511745.1 of Paraburkholderia sp. SECH4. Classification (NCBI taxonomy): domain Bacteria; kingdom Pseudomonadati; phylum Pseudomonadota; class Betaproteobacteria; order Burkholderiales; family Burkholderiaceae; genus Paraburkholderia; species Paraburkholderia sp. SECH4. The sequence goes on along the minus strand of NZ_JALOCP010000028.1, from coordinate 81,750 downwards.
TGTGCGAGCGCTTGCATGTGAGCCGACGCACGTTGCAATACTGCTTTCAGGACGTGTTGGGCATGGCGCCCGCCACGTATCTGCGCACGATCCGCCTGAATGGCGCGCGGCGCGATCTTTGCAACGCGTCGCGCGAATCGCGTTCAGTTCAGGATGTCGCCGCGGCCTGGGGCTTCTGGCATTTGAGCCAGTTTGCAACCGACTACCGGAAGCTGTTCGGCGTCCGTCCATCGGAGACACTGAAGGCCGCCAACGGACGCATCGACGGACGCGCGTATTTGTTCGCGCACTGAGCGTGCCGGCGTCGCGACGTTATTTGCGCAACAGCCTCAAGCCATTCGCCACTACCAGCAGGCTCGCGCCCACATCGGCGAATACGGCCATCCACATCGTGCCCAGACCCATCATCGTCAGCACGAGGAAGACGCTCTTGATGCCCAGCGCCAGCGTGATGTTCTGCACCAGCACCGAATGCGTCGCCTTCGACAGGCGGATGAACTGCGGAATTTTGCGCAGATCGTCGTCCATCAGGGCGACGTCGGCGGTTTCGATCGCGGTGTCGGTGCCCATCGCGCCCATCGCAAAGCCGATGTCGGCGCGCGCCAGGGCGGGGGCGTCGTTGATGCCGTCACCGACCATGCCCACCGTCGCGCCTTCCTGCGACCACTGCGTCACTGCGTTCAGCTTGTCTTCGGGCAACTGATTGCCGCGTGCTTCGTCGATACCGACTTGCTGCGCGATCGCGGCGGCCGTGTGCGGGTTGTCGCCGGTGAGCATGGCGGCCCGCACGCCAAGGCGCTGCAACTCGGCGATGGCGGCGCGGCTTGTGTCCTTCACCGTATCGGCGACGGCGAACAGCGCGAGCACGCGTTCGGCATCCAACAGCATCACGACGGTTTTGCCTTGTCCCTCGAGCGTATCCAGCCGCGCTTCGAGCGACGCCGAGCAGCGTCCGAGTTCTTCGACCAGCCGATGATTGCCGAGCCAATACGGCAAGCCGTCGATGTCACCGCGCACACCGCGACCCGCCAATGCCTCGAACGCCTCGACCGTGGCGCTAGCGCTAACGATGCCGTCGCTTTTCGCCGCTGCCGCGATCGCCATCGACACCGGATGATCCGAGCGGCCCGCAAGACTCGCCGCGAGCGTCCTGCAACGAACGACGTCGACGTCGGCCAAAACTTCGAACTCGGTTTGTACCGGCTTGCCGTGCGTGATCGTGCCGGTCTTGTCGAGCGCGAGCCGGCTCAGCTTGCGGCCCTGTTCGAGATAGGCGCCGCCTTTGATCAGGATACCTTTGCGCGCGGCAGCCGCGAGGCCGCTGACGATCGTCACCGGCGTCGAGATCACCAGTGCGCAGGGACACGCGATCACCAGCATCACCAGCGCCTTGTAGACCCATTCGTGCCACTGTCCGCCGAACTGCAGCGGCGGCAGCACCGCCACGGCGAGTGCGGCAGCGAACACGATCGGCGTGTAGACGCGCGCGAACTGATCGACGAAACGTTGCGTCGGTGCTTTGGTGCCTTGCGCTTCCTCGACCGCGTGGATGATGCGCGCGAGCGTCGTGTTGCTGGCCGCGGCCGTGACGCGATAGTCAAACGATCCGGCCTGATTGATCGTGCCGGCGAAGACCGCGTCGCCCATGGTCTTGTCGACGGGCAGGCTTTCGCCGGTGATCGGCGCCTGATCGACGCTCGAGCGGCCCGCGACGATTTCGCCATCGAGCGCGATCCGCTCGCCGGGCTTTACGCGTACCAACGCGCCGAGCGCGATTGTCTTGAGGTCCATGAGACGCCAACTGCCGTCCGCTTGCTGCACGCTCGCCTGTTCGGGCGTGAGCTGCATCAAGCCTTGGATAGCATTGCGGGCGCGGTCGAGCGACTTCGCTTCGATCAGTTCGGCAATCGTGAAGAGCACCATCACCATCGCCGCTTCCGGCCACTGCTGCAGGATCAGTGCGCCGGTTACGGCAATGCTCATCAGCGCGTTGATGTTGAGGTTGCCGTTGCGGATCGCGAGCCAGCCCTTCTTGTACGTCGTGAGGCCGCAGGAGGCGATCGCGAGGAGCGCCAGACCCGCTGCCAGCCAGCCGGGAGCGCCAAGCCAGCCGGCAGCCTCTGAGCCCACCGCAGCGATGCCTGCGAGCGCCAGCGGCCACCACGGCTTGGACGGCGCACGAGGAGCGGCAGTTGCCGTGTCCGGGTTCGCGTCTGCCAGTTCAGGCGTGAAGTCGAGCGAGCGGATCGCCGCGAGGATCGTTTCGAGGGCGTCCGGCGCGTGGACGACGGTTAGCACGCGCTGCATCAAGTTGAAGTCCATGCTGCGCACGGACGGCATGCGGCTGAATTTCTTGCGGATCAGCGCTTCTTCGGTCGGACAGTCCATCTGCATGATGCGAATTGCGGTGCGCAGGTCGCTGCCGACGGCTTCCGATTGCGGGAGCTTGACCGGCGCGGCTGCAGCGTGCGCCGTTCCGCAGCAGGCTGCCTCGGCGTGGCTGTGGGCGTGGTCGTGCCCGTCAGCGTGTTCGTGCGCGTGGTCAGAGCCATGCGCTTGATGGTCATGACCGCAGCTTTCACCGTGCTCGTGGGCATCTTCACGAGCACCCGCTTCGTGGCCGTGACCCTCCGCATTTTCATCCGGATGGCCATGGACATGCCCTTCATGCCCATGGGCACAGGCTCTGGCCCGTTCCGGACGGTCGGCTTCGGCAAGGTTGGCGTGAGGCATGGGTGGCTTCCTGGTTCGATTTGTGGTCTAGTAAACACCTTGAAGCCACTACAAGGTCAAGGCCGTATTCCGGAGGGACCATGAAAATTGGCGAACTGGCGAAAATCGCCCATTGCACGACCGAAACCATCCGTTTCTACGAAAAAGAGGGCCTGTTGCCCGAAGCGGAGCGCACCGAAGCCAATTACCGCAGCTATCCGGCCCGACACGTCGAGCGGCTGCGCTTCATCCGCAACTGCCGCGCGCTCGACATGACCCACGACGAAATCCGTGCGTTGCTGCGTCTAACAGACGCACCGGCAGATGGCTGCGGCGGCATCAATACCCTGATCGACGAGCACATTGCGCACGTCGACACGCGTATCGACGAATTGAAGCAACTGAAAGCGCAACTGACCACGTTGCGCGAGCAATGCCACGGCGAGCAGGCCGTTGAAGACTGCGGCATCGTCCAGGGCCTCACCGAAATGGACGTGAGCGCAACGCGCGCGCGGCATACGCATCTGGGTTGAAGCGCTCTGCCCATGCTGCCGGCGCCGCCGGCCATGGCAGTGACAGCATTCCCGGCTGGGCCATTTATCCGGCCCACCCAATAAACAATCGAATCCAGTTGGAGAATCAACGTGTTTACCTGTAGAAACCAGCCCTGCGGCGAGCAGTGGGAAATGTCGGACGTCGTCATCAAGAATGAAGGGCAGGGACTCCTGTTCCGTTGCCCGATGTGCGGCGCGCGTAATTACGTCGAACGTTTCGACGGGGAAGATGGCTCGGTGCTGTACGAGCAGATCGAAGGCCGTCCCGCCACCGGCCCCATGGCCGAATAGTCCCTGGCCTTCAGTCTGTTCAGCCTCTTCCGTCGATAGCGAGCCCTCACCCTATGAACACTCCCACTCAAGCCGGCGCGCCGTTTAGCCAGCTACCGCTTCCGCCCGCCACGCTCGCCAATCTGACGCAGCTCGGCTATGTCGAGATGACGCCGATTCAGGCCGCGAGCCTGCCGATCGCGCTGGCCGGCAACGATCTGATCGCCCAGGCGAAAACCGGCAGCGGCAAGACCGCGGCGTTTTCGCTGGCGCTGCTCAACCGCCTCGACGTGCGCAACTTCGCTGTGCAGGCGATGGTGCTGTGCCCGACGCGCGAACTCGCCGACCAGGTCACGCAGGAAATCCGCCGTCTCGCGCGTGCCGAAGAAAACATCAAGGTGCTGACGCTGTGCGGCGGCACGCCGATGCGTCCGCAAACGGCCAGCCTCGAACACGGTGCGCACATCGTCGTCGGTACGCCGGGCCGGATCATGGATCACCTCGAGCGCGGCAGCCTGCCGTTGCAGTCGCTCAACACGCTGGTGCTCGACGAAGCCGACCGCATGCTCGACATGGGTTTCTTCGACGATATCGCGACCGTCGTGAAGCAATGCCCGAAAGAGCGGCAAACGCTGCTGTTTTCCGCGACGTACCCCGAAGGCATCGTCAAACTCAGCCAGCAATTCCTGCGTAATCCGAAGGAAGTGAAGCTCGCCGAGCGGCACGACAACACCAAGATTCGTCAGCGCTTCTATGAAGTGACCGAAGACCAGCGTCTGCATGCCGTCGGTCTGCTGCTGAACCACTATCGTCCGGTGAGCACGCTGGCGTTCTGCAATACCAAGCAGCAGTGCCGTGATCTGCTCGACGTGCTGCGCGCGCAAGGTTTTCATGCGCTCGCGCTGCACGGCGAACTCGATCAGCGTGAACGCGATCAGGTGCTGATCCAGTTCGCAAACCGCAGTTGCTCGGTGCTGGTTGCCACCGACGTTGCCTCGCGCGGTCTCGACATCGCAGAGCTAGAAGCGGTGATCAACGTCGACGTGACGCCGGACCCGGAAGTGCACGTGCACCGCATCGGCCGCACGGGTCGTGCCGATCAGGAAGGCTGGGCGCTGAGTCTCGCCAGCATGAACGAGATGGGCCGTGTGGGCAGTCTCGAACAGGCGCAAAAGCGTGAGGTCGAGTGGCACAAGCTGGCCGATCTCAAGCCGGCGAGCAACGAGCGGCTGCTGCCGCCGATGGAAACGCTGCAGATTCTCGGCGGCCGCAAGGAAAAGATCCGTCCGGGCGATGTGCTCGGCGCGCTGACCGGTGAAGCAGGTTTCGCTGGTTCGCAGATCGGCAAGATTAATGTGACCGAAATGTCGACTTATGTGGCCGTGGAGCGCCGCGTCGCGCGCGAGGCACTGCGCAAGCTCAGCGGGGGCAAGGTGAAGGGCAAGAAGGTCAAAGTCCGCATGATGGACGACGCCTGATCGTCGATTAGTTTGCTTTAGACGGCTGCGACCGCCCGGTCGCAGCCGGGTTGTTCTGCAGCACTACTGCGCGCCGTCGTAGCAAATCGCAGCAAATCGCAACTTCACATCACCGTCCCGCATCACATTACGTCATACCTCTGCTGTTTTCCGTGCGCCTCGCGCGGCTGCATTTCTCCTGCTAAACCCCCGATTTCATTGCCTTAGCCTGCCCCAGCACGGCATTGCGCGAGCCATGACGTAAACGCATGCCGCGCATGACAAAGTTTCGATTGTGACGGTTCTTTGGCTGATGCCTAATCATCGAACCGGATGGGACCGCCGCGCTGTGGGCAGTCCGCGAATCCGCTGCCGGATGAAGAAAGGGAGAAAGCCTTATGCAGAGCGCCATGCAAGCCCGCTCGAAACTGCCTGACGTAGGCACGACGATTTTTACCGTGATCGGCCAACTGGCCGCACAACACGATGCGCTGAACCTGTCGCAAGGTGCGCCGAATTTCGCACCCGACGCGAAGCTGATCGACGGTGTCGCGCAAGCCATGCGCGCCGGTCATAACCAGTACGCGCCGATGGCCGGCATCGCCACCCTGCGCGAAGCGCTCGCTGACAAGGTCGAGACGCTGTACGGCGTGCGCTACGACCCGTCGAGCGAAGTCACGGTGATCGCCAGCGCCAGCGAAGGCCTGTATTCGACGATCAGCGCCCTGGTGCATCCGGGTGACGAAGTGATTTACTTCGAGCCGTCGTTCGATAGCTACGGCCCAATCGTTCGCCTGCAAGGCGCAACGCCGATCCCGATTAAACTGTCGCTCACCGATTTCCGCGTGGACTGGGACGAGGTCGCCGCCGCGATCACGCCGAAGACGCGCATGATCATCATCAACACGCCGCACAACCCGACCGCGACCGTGTTTAGCGAGGCGGACATTGCGCGTCTGAAGGCCGTGACGCGTAACACCGACATCGTGATTCTCGCCGACGAAGTCTACGAACACGTGGTGTTCGACGGTGCCAAACATCAAAGCATGGCCTGCGATTCTGAACTCGCTGAACGCAGCGTGATCGTGTCGTCGTTCGGCAAGTCGTATCACGTGACCGGTTGGCGCGTCGGCTATTGCCTCGCGCCCGCGGCGCTCATGGACGAGATTCGCAAAGTCCATCAGTTCATGGTGTTTTCTGCCGATACACCGATGCAATACGCGTTTGTCGATGCGCTGGCCAATCGCGAGAGCTATCTCGGCCTGTCCGCGTTCTATCAGAAGAAGCGCGATCTGCTCGCCCATGCGCTGCGCGAGTCGCGCTTCGAATTGCTGCCGAGCGAAGGCAGCTTCTTCATGCTCGCGCGTTTCCGTGGTTTCTCCGAGGAAAGCGATAGTGACTTCGTGCTGCGCCTGATTCGCGATGCACGTGTTGCGACGATTCCACTGTCGGCGTTTTATACCGACGGCACGGATTCCGGCTTGATCCGCCTGAGCTTCTCGAAGGACGACGCGACCTTGATCGAAGGCGCGCGGCGTTTGTGCGAAATCTGATTCACCGCTTGTGCGAGGTTGTCACGGCGAGCGCATGAAGACCTGATCTGATCGCAGAAGAACGCGATGAGATCAACGGCGCGTGAACCGGCAGCATTTTTGACAGCAGTATGATCGTCGCGCGATCACGTCGTTACGCGTCGGCGCGCAGCATGCTGCGTTACAACAATATCGAAGGAAAAGGGACCCGTTATGAAATTGCTCAAGCCTCTATTGGCGCTGGCCTGCGCATTCGCGTCGATTGCTGCATCGTCAGGCGCGATCGCCGCCGATACCTCGACGCTGCGTTTCGGACTCGAGGCGCAGTATCCGCCGTTCGAATCGAAAGGGCCGAACGGTGAGTTGCAAGGTCTGGACATCGACGTCGGCAATGCCGTGTGCGTCGCTGCGCACATGACATGCAAATGGGTCGAAACCTCGTTCGACGGCTTGATTCCCGCGCTGCAAGGCCGCAAGTTCGACGCGATCAATTCGGCGATGAACGCCACCGAGCAGCGCCGTCAGGCGATCGACTTCACGACGGTCGTGTACCGCGTGCCGACGCAATTGATCGCGAAGCGCGACAGCGGTTTGCTGCCGACGCCGGAATCGTTGAAGGGCAAACGTGTCGGCGTGTTGCAGGCGTCGATTCAGGAAACCTTCGCGAAGGCGCATTGGGAACCGGCGGGTGTCACCGTCGTGCCGTATCAGGATCAGAACCAGGTCTATACGGATCTGCTGGCGGGCCGACTCGATGCGACGCTTGTTCTCGCGCCGGCCGGCCAGACAGGATTTCTGTCGAAGCCTACCGGCAAGGACTACGCGTTCGTCGGGCAGCCGGTGCGCGATGACAAGATTCTCGGCAGCGGCATCGCCTACGGGATTCGCAAGGGCGACACCGCGTTGCGTGATCAGTTGAACGCAGCGATCGCGAAGGTTCAGGCCGATGGCACCGTGAAGACGCTGGCGGCGAAGTATCTCGGCAATATCGACATCACGCCGAAGTAACTTATTGACCGTATTGTTGACCGTGCGCGGCGGGTGCCGCGTGACGATCGGCGCCGCGAAATTCGTTTTCGGCGTCGATCATGCGGCGCTTGAGCATTGGCACGTTGTTCACTACGCGCAAGCTCGTGCGCATGGCGCTCAACGCCATTCTTCCGACCACCGGCCGATGCAACGCGCCGCGCGCGTCGAACTGCTTGCGCGATTCCGCGACCGCGTGAAAACCGTAGCGGCGCATCTCCTCTTCGTAACCCGCTACGGCGTCGTGGCCCGACAGCTTGCCCTGTTGTGCGTCGGCGAGACGCGCAGCGAGTAGTGCGGCATCACGCAGCGCGGTATTCGCACCGACGCCGCGGCCCGGCGTCATCAGATGCACAGCGTCACCCAGGACCGTGACGTTGGTGGTCGGCCATGCATCGACAGGAACCGACGTGCGCACGTCGACGCTGAAGGTGGTGGAAGGATCCGATGCGCGAATCAGGGCGCGCAGATTAGGATGCCAGCCATCGGTGATCTGCGTCGCGAGCGCGAGTAACGCGGCCGGTCCGAGCGATTTGGGATCGGCCGGCAAGTTGTGCAGTGCGCCCCAGACACCCCACATCAGATAGTCGCGCGTGTTGTCGTAGAGCAATCCGGGCCAGCCCGAGAGCAACTCGGCGTCGTTGCTGCCGATGCCTTCCTTCATTCCGCCGCCGTCCGCGCGCCACGGAAATTCCATCACATGGATGATGCCGCCATAGCCCTTCGGCGCGTTGATCAGCGTAGTGCCGTCGAGCACCTTGGGCGGCAGCAGCGCGCGTGATGTTTCGTCCATCGGCACCTTCGCGCCGATGCTGACGATGCCGGTGTTTTCAAGCTTCGCGTGCGGCAGGAGTTGGCGGCGCACCTTCGAACGCGCGCCGTCCGCACCGATCAGCAGATCGGCGCTCACGTGCGTGCCGTCCGCGAAATGCGCGGTGACGCTGCCGTCGTCGTTCTGCTCGTACGACGTGAATGTCTTGTCGAAGTGCACTTGCGCTTCGAGACCTGTCAGCAGGACTTGCCTGAGCGTCATCCGGCTGACCGATTTGCCGCCGCTCATCGATTCGTCTTCAAGCGGCACGGTGAGCAATTCGGTCATGCGCTCGGTCAGGATGTTGAAGCGGCCAGGTGTACGCGCGCAGGTCGCGAGAAAGGTCGCATAGAGCTCGGGCGGAAGACACGCTTCCAGCGATGCGAGCCCGTGCGGATTGATGCCGACGCGATAGCCCTGCAAACCGTCCGCACGTGTGCGGTCGCGTTCGTAGACATTTACGTTGATGCCGGCGCGCTTCAACCCGTGCGCCAGACAGAGGCCGCCTGTGCCGGCCCCGATCACGATCACCTCCATGGGTTCACGACTCATGACTTCGCCTCCTTCTTTGCGGCAGGTTGGGCAAGCCGGTACTTGTATTCACCGGCTGGCAGCGTGAAACGTTGAGCAATTTCTTCGATCCATTCCTGGCTCCAGGTCAGCGTGCCAGCTTTCAGATCGGTCACCACGCTGCGAACCCACTCCAGCTCAACAACCAGTTGCGCGCGCACCAGTTCGCCTTCGAGCAGGAACAGCCTCGGCACTTCCATCTGGGTGGCTTGTGCGGTGGCTTCATCGAGCCGGGCCAATTCCCGCTCGAGCGCGCCGATGCGGGTATCGAGCTGACGGCACACGTCTTCGGGCGAGAGCAGCGGCAGGAGCGAGAGCGCGGCCGGAAAGGCCGGGAAATCGCGGGTGCGCTGCGCAAGCTGTTCGCGCAGCCACAGGCGGCCGGTGTCGCGGCCGGCTTCGGTGATTTCGTAGACCGTGCGTTCGGGGAACGCGCCGTCGCGCTCCGTCTCGCGGATGGCGATCAGGTCGCCGCGCACCAGGCGGTCGATGGTTTGATACAGGCTGTTGCGCTGACCGACGTTGATGACCTCGTCTTTGCCGCGTGCCTTGATGAGTTGCTGCATCCGGTACGGATGCATCGGGTTTTCAGTCAGCATGGCGAGGACAGCGAGGGCGAGCGGAGAGTGGCGGACCATAGTTAAAGTGGCTGCAGGCTAGTCTTTGTTGGTCTAGTCATAATATAACTATGTGTTTTGAGATTGGCAAGCGTGAAATGTCGGGGGTTCCTGCGGGTGCGATGCTTTCGACGCTGGTCCGTGGCGGTTTGGACCGTTACGATGTGGTTCGCGCCGACGTGCACAGGCGACGAAGTTGCGATGGAATAAAGCGCCTGACCGAGGAGCACACGATGAGCGGGACGAATGACCGGGATGATTCAGCGGTGATGGCTGCGGCGCCGAAATTCTGGCGCGATGACGCGTTGCCGTTCATCGAGGCGCGTTCCATCGAAGACGGCCGTGAGGTCTGCTATGCCAAACACTCGCACGAGACGTTCTCGATCGGCGCCGTCACCGGCGGGCGTAGCGTGTACGTGAATCGTCACGCGAGTGAATGGATCGGCGCCGGTGCGGTCGTGATGATGAATCCGGACGACGTGCACGCGTGCAACCCGGTTGCCGACGAGCGCTGGTCGTATCGGATGCTGCATGTTGACGTTGATTGGCTCACAGGTCTGCAACACGACCTGGGTTTCAGCGACAACCACGCGTTTAGCGCTTTCTCGCAGACCATGACGACCGACCCGGCGTTGTTCGGCGGTTTGAACCGTCTCTACGCGATTCTCGTCGACGACGACAGCGCGCTCATGCGCAAGGAAAGCGCTGCGCTCACGTTCTTCTCGGAAGTCCAGCAGAAGTTGAATCCGGCGCCCTTGCCGGATCACGATGCGAGCGGGCAACTCGCGCGAGCCGCGGAATTCATCGCCGAAAATTGCACCCGTGCGCTGAAGCTGGAGGATGTCTGCGAGGCGGCTGAGCTTTCCGCTTCGCATTTGATCCGCGCATTCAAACAGCGTTACGGCATGACGCCGCACGCGTATCTGATCAACCGACGCATTCAGTACAGCCGCGCGCAACTCCGGCGCGGCTGTGCGATAGCGGACGTCGCGCTCGATGCGGGCTTTGCCGATCAGGCGCATTTGCAGCGGACTTTCAAGCGGCTGGTCGCCGCAACGCCGGGGCAGTATCGCAGTTGAATTGCGGACGCGTGTTTCGCGTCACACTATCAGCAGATACAACGCGCTAGCCGCGAGCAAAACCGCCATCACACGATTGAAAAACCTCACGCGCTTCGGCTCCTGCAAGTATCGACGCAGGAACGTGCCGGCATACGCCCAACTGGCAATCGACAGATAGCAAAGCACGAAGTACACGACGGTGAATTGCCAGACGAGCCGGCCATCGCCATCGGCCGCGTAGGCGCCCATGCCGGCTAGCGACGCGAGCCACGCCTTCGGATTGAGCCATTGCATCGCCGCGCCGTAGGCGAAGGATGGTCCGCGGGTGGGCTTGTCCGCGCCGAGCTTGCCGTCATCGACGGCGAGTTTGTAGGCCATGTAAAGCAGGAACCCGACGCCGGCCCATTTGACGATGTCGATCAGATTGGGGAAATGCGCGAGTAGCTCGTGCAGCCCCAGACCGATGAGCAACAACAGCAGCGTGAACCCGACAGTCGCACCGGTCACATGCCGCATGCTCGCGGCGAACCCATGCTGTGCGCCGGCGCTCAGCGCGACGACATTGACCGGCCCAGGAGAAATCGACGAGGCCAGCGCAAAGGCGGCCATGGAGAGTAAGACGGTCATCTGATGCCTCGATACGTGAGCGCGCAGGATTTGCGACGCTCAACGGTATCGGGCAGCGGGGTGGGGTGTATTGAAGGAAATTGCTTTCAGTGCAGCGTAGCCGCAGCGCCGCAGCATTTCTTGAATTTCTTGCCGCTGCCGCAAGGACACGGGTCGTTGCGGCCCACCTTGGGTTCGGTGCGCTGCATCGTGGCGGCGAGCTTTCGCTCGTGCACAGCCTGGCGGTGCGGAAGCCAGAAACGATAGATCGCGGCGACGCTGGCGGGAATCTGTTTGGTGAGGGCTTCACGCTGTTCTGGCGTGTCGATCAACTGCTGCTCTTCCGGCGTAAGCTCCTCTGAGCCCATCAGGTGTAGCGGATTCAGCCATTCCCGAGCCTGCTCGCTATCGAACAGCGCTTGCCAGTCCGCCCGAACAACGGACAGGCCCTGCATGAAGCCGAAAGCCCACGCTTCGCCGTCGATGTATTCGCGTTCACTGTCGTCAACGCGGCTGAAGCCGAACACCGGTTCGAACTCATCGGGGTCATCTTCCAGGCTGATGATGATGCCGTTCATGTTCCGCAAGATCAGCCCAAGAATGTGTTGCGCCTGATCCATTGTTTCGAATGCGGGAGCGTCATTCTCGCTCGGCCCCCAGACACCCGGCAGCCAGTAACTGGGCGGTACGTTAGTCGGTCCGATGGCCATCGCAGTCAGATACCCGTCGAGCCCCTCGATCGTCAGCGTCTCTTCCGACGTTACGTCGGAAACCAGAAACTCATCGAGTTCGTCGAACTCTTCTTCGGAGAGCGGCGTAGCCAGATCGGCAGGGTTGAGTTTTGATTTGGACATAGCGAGGCTCCGGCGCTTCGAATCTTGGGTCACGATGGCAGGTCGGGCAATGCGGAGTCGGCTTGCTCGCACGGCACCCGTACCGCAGACCGCAAAGCAAAAAGCCCAGTCGCAAGGACCGGGCTTTTTGTTGAATGCTTTGGTGGGGCGTGAGTGACTCGAACACTCGACCTACGGATTAAGAGTCCGCTGCTCTACCAACTGAGCTAACGCCCCCAACAGAAGCGAAATTATGCCGAAACTTTCCGAGATTGCCAAGCCCCTTTAGCAGATTTCTTAAAAAATCTGGAAGGGCGGCGACCCGGCACCTGCGCTGCCGGCCGTTACGCACCGGGAAGGCGCGCGGCTCACCGTCCCGGTATCATGTCGCGGACACCTGCCGCTCGAAGCCTCGCGCGGCTTTCGACCGGGGACCACCATGGATGACAAAGAGATTATCGAGCTGCTCGACCGCATCCTCGCGCCCTGGGTCCGCGCGCTCACGCTGACCCCGGTCAAGGTCGACGAAGAAAGTGCGACGTTGCGCCTGCCGTTTTCCGGCGGACTGCGCCATTCCGGCGGCGTGATCTGCGGCCAGGTCTTCATGGCGGCGGCCGACACGGCAATGATCGTCGCGATTTCGGCCGCGCTCGGCGGCTTCAAGCCGATGAGCACCGTCTCGCTCAACATCAGTTTCATGCGCGCGGTCCGCAACGGCGACGTGCTGATCACCGCGCGCGTGCTGCGCATGGGCCGCAATCTCGTGTTCGGCGAAGTCGAGTTATTCGACGAAGCCGGCAACATGGCCGTCCACGCTACCACCACCTACGCGCTGCTCGACTGACACCTGAAACGGGCCAGCAAGCTGTATTAGAGGAAAAAGCCAAGATGTTCGATCAGGTCGTATTCGCTGGCGGCGGCAATCGCTGCTGGTGGCAGGCGGGATTCTGGGACGTGGTGCAGCCGGAGCTGGATATCCGTCCGCGTGTCATCGCTGGCATTTCGGCCGGCGCCGCCACTGCGTGCATGCTCTACACGCGCGATTCCGACTGGGTCATGCGCTATTACGAAGACGCGCTGCGCCACAACACCCGCAATGCCTACTGGGGCAATCTGCTGCGTGGCGAATCGGTGTTTCCGCATTACCGGATCTACCGGCAGGCGTTGCTCGATATCTACCGCGACAAATTTTCCACGCTCGCCGACGCGCCTGAAATCCGCATCGGCGTGTCGCACCTGCCGCGCTGGCTTGGCGCGCGCAGTGCAGTTGCCGCAGGCCTGATCGCGTACAACATCGAAAAGTACGTGCGCAAAACGCTGCATCCGACACTAGGTCAGACGCTCGGCTTTCATCCGGAATTCGTGCGAGCGCAGGATTGCGCGAGCGTCGAGGATCTCGCCGATCTGATCCTGCAATCGTCGAGTACGCCGCCGTTCACGCCGGTTTTACGGCGCAATGGCCGGCCGGTGCTCGACGGCGGGATGGTCGACAACGTGCCGGTCGGCGCGCTCGACGCCGATGCGCCCGGCAACGTGCTGGTGATGGTCACTCGCCTTTATCCACGGCCGCAGATGTTCGTCGTGCCACACGGCGTGCAGCAACGGCTCTACGTGCAACCGTCGCGCAAGGTGCCGATTTCGAGTTGGGACTACACGAGCCCCTCGCAGATGGTGCACGCGTACAACCTCGGTCGCACCGACGGCGAGGCCTTTCTGGAACGCATGCCCGATCTGCTGGAGGCCGGCGCGCACGAAGCGCGCTGAGGTGAGCAACGGCGCCGCCGATCCTCAAGGCGTTGCGTGGCTCGCGGCCTCGCGCCAGAGGAATTGGCGCGCAGATCGAACCCTGACGCAATCGCGAGCGGTTAGCGCGGGTGCTTCATCGAAAATTGCAGCCGGAGTCTAGCGCAGACGCTTAATGCCGACGCCCGCCCTGCAACGCTTCCGGATTCGCCACGCTGGCCGTGTCGCCGGCGTCGAAAGCCAGAATGTTCTGGAATGCCGCGGTGAAATACAACTCATAGCTCTCGCGCTCCACGTAGCCGATGTGCGGCGTGCAGATCACGTTCTCCATGCGCAGCAAGCTGTAGCCCTGCAGAATCGGCTCGCTTTCGTAGACGTCGATCGCGACCATCCCCGGACGATTGTGCGACAACGCACCGACGAGTGCGTTGTCGTCGAGCAGTTCGGCCCGGCTCGTGTTCACGAGCAACGCGGTCGGCTTCATCCGCATCAGGTCTTCCTGCTTGACGATACCGCGCGTGTCGTCATGCAGTCGCAGGTGCAACGACAGCACATCGCTTTGCTCGAACAACGCCTCGCGGCTCTCGGCCACGCCATAGCCGTCCGCGCGCGCCGCTTCGCGCGAATGCTCGCGACCCCAGATCAGCACGTTCATGCCGAACGCCTTGCCGTATCCGGCAACCAGCCGGCCGACCTTGCCGTAACCCCAAATCCCCAGCGTCTGACCGCGTAACACCTGGCCCAAACCGAAATTCGGCGGCAGCACCGATGTCTTCAGGCCGGACTGCTGCCAGGCCCCTTGCTTAAGGTTTGCTACGTATTGCGGAATCCGCCGTTGAGCGGCCATGATGAGGGCCCACGTCAGTTCGGCCGGCGCGATCGGTGAGCCGCTGCCTTCCAGCACGGCAATGCCGCGCTCGGTACAGGCTGCCAGATCGATATGGCTGGAGACTTTGCCGGTTTGGCTGATCATGCGCAAACGCGGCAACTTGTCGAGTAGTTGCGAGCTGATGCGGGTGCGTTCGCGGATCAGGACGAGTGCGTCGACTTCGGAAAGACGGCTCGCCAGTTGGCCGAGACCGCGGACTGTGTTGTTGAAAACCTTGACCTCATGGTCGGCCAGCAGTTGAAAGCAGTCGAGCTTGCGGACGGCGTCCTGGTAATCGTCGAGGATGGCAATCTTCATGGTATGTGTCTTGCGGCGCACCATAGCGGTGCGGAACGGAGTGTTATGCTGACTGTCCCACCATGTGACCCAGGTCACATGCCGGTCTGGCTGGATGCCTTACCGTAGAAGTTGCCGCGTAGAACGGCAGCGCCACGGCAAGGCCGATTGACATCGTTTTTAACAGTTTGTTGCGTGTTGAGGCAAGTCGCTTTACAGACGGTTGCAGAAGGCCGTCGGCGGGAACCTCCGTGCAACAGGCTGTGTGGCCCATGATGACCTGCACAAATTGCGCGTCGGCTTGTAGAAATGTCGTCGCGATGAATTGAACGCCTCTCGCATGCAGCGTCACTGGGCTTGTACCGTTTTTCTATTGCTTTCAAAACGGAGACAGGTCGATGAATCATCCCTCATTCGAAGGACAGCCCACTATCGAGGCGTCCGCAGGGGCGCCCGAATGGGTCAAGCACCGAAAACTGATCGACTGGGTCCAGCGCGTTGCCGCCAGGACCCAGCCCGATCGAATCGTCTGGTGCGACGGTTCACAGGAAGAGTACGACCGCCTGTGTGCCCAGATGGTCGAAGCCGGCACCCTCAAGAAACTCAATCCCGCCAAACGTCCCAATTCCTATCTCGCGTGGTCCGATCCGTCGGACGTGGCGCGTGTCGAAGACCGTACCTTCATCTGCTCGCAGCGTCGTGAAGATGCCGGGCCAACCAACAACTGGATCGAACCGGCTGAGATGCGCTCGACGCTCAACGGCCTCTTCGACGGCGCCATGCGCGGCCGCACCATGTATGTGGTGCCGTTCTCGATGGGGCCTCTCGGTTCGCCGATCGCGCACGTCGGCGTCGAGTTGAGCGACAGCCCGTACGTGGTGACCAACATGCGCATCATGACGCGCATGGGTCGCAAGGTGTACGAGGTGCTGGGCGAAGACGGCGAGTTCGTGCCGTGCGTGCACTCGGTCGGCGCGCCGCTTGCGGCGGGCGCAAAAGACGTGCCGTGGCCGTGCAACGAGACCAAATACATCGTCCATTTCCCCGAATCGCGCGAGATCTGGAGCTACGGCTCGGGCTACGGCGGCAATGCGCTGCTCGGCAAGAAGTGCTTCGCGCTGCGCATCGCCTCCACGATGGGCCGCGACGAAGGCTGGCTCGCCGAACACATGCTGATTCTCGGCGTGACGTCGCCGCAAGGACATAAGCATCATGTCGCGGCGGCGTTTCCGTCGGCTTGCGGCAAGACCAACTTCGCGATGCTGATTCCGCCGGAAGGTCTGAATGGCTGGAAAATCTCCACGATCGGCGACGATATTGCGTGGATCAAGCCGGGTAAGGACGGCCGTCTGTACGCGATCAACCCGGAGGCGGGGTATTTCGGCGTCGCGCCGGGCACGAGCGAAAAGACCAACTTCAACGCAATGGCCACGTTGAAGGAAAACGTCATCTTCACGAACGTCGCGCTGACCGACGACGGCGACGTCTGGTGGGAGGGCATGACCGACGAGCCGCCCGCGCACCTGATCGACTGGCAGGGCAAGGACTGGACGCCGGCGAGCGCGAAGGAGAGCGGGCGCAAGGCCGCGCACCCGAACGCACGGTTCACGGCGCCGGCTTCGCAATGTCCGTCGATCGATGCCGACTGGGAGAACCCGGCAGGTGTTGCGATTGACGCGTTCATTTTCGGCGGCCGCCGTTCGACCACCGTGCCACTCGTCACGGAAGCGCGCAACTGGGTCGAGGGCGTCTACATGGCGGCCACCATGGGCTCGGAAACGACCGCGGCGGCGGCGGGGCAGCAGGGCGTGGTGCGCCGCGACCCGTTCGCAATGCTGCCGTTCTGCGGCTACAACATGAGCGACTACTTCGGGCACTGGCTGAAAACCGGCGAGCGTCTCGAGAAACTGAACGCAAAGCTGCCGAAGATCTTCTGCGTCAACTGGTTCCGCAAGGGCGCGGACGGCAAGTTCGTCTGGCCGGGCTTCGGCGAGAACATGCGCGTGTTGAGCTGGATGGTCGGGCGCATCGAAGGCAAGGCGCAAGGTGAAGAGCACGCGTTCGGCGTGTCGCCGCACTATGAAGACATCGACTGGCGCGGCCTGGATTTCAGCCGCGAGCAATTCCAGCAGGTGATCTCGGTCGACGACGCAGCTTGGCGCGCCGAACTCGCGCTCCATACCGAGCTATTTGACACGTTGCAGCAAGGCCTGCCGCCGGCTTTGACGCAGACCAAGCTCACACTCGAAGGAAAGCTCGCTGCCTGACTAGGTGAGCGGTCACTTCGCGCAGAAGCCGCCTTCGGGCGGTTTTTCTTTGCCGGTCCGACGCCGCGTCGGGATTTTTTCTGATTTCACAATGCCGAGACGACCGTTGCATCTGTTCGAACAAAAAAGACAGTGCAAGCTGCGGTGCAGCAGATTGTTGCTCCCATCGGAACAATCGAGATGCGTGCCCTACATTGAGGGACACAGTCGCACAAATATCGACAATATTTCGGCTTTCGCGGGCAACTTCTGCACGATTTCGCGAGTCGTAGGAGAATTCCAAGTTCGCTTCACTGGTTTTCACTAATTGTCAGGAAGCAGTAACACGGCAGGAGTTGTCTTATGGATCATTTGCAGTCGATGCGAGTTTTCGTCAAAGTGGCGGATCTCGGCAGTTTTGCCCGCGCTGCGAGCGCGATGGATATTTCCAACGCAGTTGCCACCCGTCACGTTGCCGATCTCGAAGGCCGTCTTGGTACGCGGCTGCTCAATCGCACAACCCGCAGCTTGTCTCTGACCGAATCCGGCCAGGTTTATCTCGAGCGCGCGCGCCAGATTCTCGACGAACTGGAAGACGTCGAGCAGATGGTGGTCGCGCGCAATCACGAACCCGTCGGCACGCTGCGCATAGTCGCACCGGTCGTGTTTGGGTTGCATAACCTTGCGCCCGTGCTGCAAACCTACGCGGAGCGCTATCCGAAAGTCATTCCCGATGTCACGCTGGTCGACCGTCAGGTTGATCTGGTCGAAGAAGGTTTCGACGTCGGTGTGGTGGTCACGCGGCAGATGCGCAGCGCGAGCATTGTCACGCGGCGCTTGACCACCGGTTGCATGACGGTATGCGCGACGCCCGCGTATCTGGAAAAGCACGGCACGCCCACGCGTCCCGAGCATCTGCTCGAGCACCCGTGCCTGAGCTTGCCGTCCGAGTATTGGGGCGACGAGCGGGTGTTCACGGGTTCGGAGGGCGAAGTGCGCGTGCGGCCGGTCAACGTCATCGTGGCGAACAACACGGAGATGCTGCGGCAGTTCGCGCTGCTCGGCATGGGCATCGCGATTCTGCCGAGCTACCTGATCGGGCGTGACATGACGCGCGGCAGGCTCGTGCGTTTGCTCGGCGATTTCCGTTTGCCGCAGGTCGAGATCAACATCGCGTATCCGAGCCGCCGTCACTTGCCGGCGAAGGTGCGAACGTTTATCGATCATCTGGTCGAGCATTTCAGCCAGACGCCGAATAGTCTGCTCGGTGAGCAGTGGATCAAGGACGGGCTTGGCAGGCCCGCCACGTCCGCCGCGCTCGATTCAGCGGATCCCATGCCGCCGGAAGCGTTCGATGGCGCTGAGCCGCTGTCACGGCTGCTGGATAGCGAGTTGTCGCCGCTGCCGAAGACTTTGGCAAAGACGACGAATCGTCCGCGGCCTACCGCTCTGTCGCCGCTGTAACTAGTCGGGCGATGGCGCCGGCAGCGCTTGAGGCAAGCGCTGCCGGGCCGACAAATAAAAAAGGCGCAGTCACGTAAGTGACTGCGCCTTTTTTATCGGCAAGTTCGAAGCTGGCTGGAAGCAGAATACCCTCCAGCCTCCGCCCGAATTACGAGCCCGTCTTGCGTGCTACTGCTTTCTTAGCCGGCGCCTTCTTGGCAGCGGCGGTCTTTTTCGCAGCCGCCGTCTTCGTAGCGGGCACTTTCTTCGCTGCGGCCTTTTTGGCGGGCACTGCCTTCACTGCGACCGGTGCGTCTTCGTCATCAGACTCCGGCGCTGCCTTCGCTGCAGTCTTGGCCGCCGCGGTTTTCGCTGCGGTCTTGGCCGACGGCTCTTTCTTCTCGAATTCGAAGCCGATCTTGCCGTCGTTCTGCTTGACGAGGAACGCCTTGAAGT
The DNA here is from genome assembly GCF_030511745.1 of Paraburkholderia sp. SECH4. Lineage (NCBI taxonomy): Bacteria > Pseudomonadati > Pseudomonadota > Betaproteobacteria > Burkholderiales > Burkholderiaceae > Paraburkholderia > Paraburkholderia sp. SECH4. The sequence continues at coordinate 62,648 of NZ_JALOCP010000028.1, read as the reverse complement.
TGCGGCCGGTGCGCGACGACTTGAAGTTCGTCAGCAGATCGGTGCGTCCTTCCTCGAGCAACTTCGCCATCTGCTCACGCGCGATTTCCTGCTGCAGAATCACCTTGCCCGAGCGGAAATCACAAGTCTTCGGATTCGCGACCGAGTTCTCGCAGACATAGCTCATACCGTGTTCGAACACGCGGCCCTTGCACTTCGGGCACGCGCCGACCGCCTCTTGATCGGAGAAGTCAGGCGGTTCGCCGTCTTCGCCGCCCGAATCCTGACCGAAGTCGAATTCGAGCTTGTAGTTCTTGATCTCGTCATCGAGCGAAAGCTTGAGGATCGCGGAGAACGGACGGCCCATCTTGCTGCGGAAACCCGACAGCGGTCCGATCGTCTTGTTCTGCAGCAGCTCTTCAACTTCCGGGATTTCGAACTGACGGCCGCCCGGAATCTTCGAGATCGAAAACTCGCACTTCGAGCATGCAAAGCGCCGATAGTTTTCCTTCACCTGACCGCCGCAATTCGGACACGGCGTCTGCAACGTCGCGTAATCGCCGGGGATCGTGTCGGAATCGTATTCCTTCGCGCGCTTGACGATGGTTTGCGTCATGCGGGCGATTTCCTGCATGAACGCGTCGCGCGGCAGGTTGCCACGCTCCATCTGCGAGAGCTTGTATTCCCACTCGCCGGTCAATTCCGGCGCGGTCAGTTCCTTCACGCCGAGACCGCGCAGCAGCGTCATCAACTGGAATGCTTTGGCAGTCGGAATCAGATCGCGGCCTTCGCGGATCAGATACTTTTCGCCAAGCAGCCCTTCGATGATGGCGGCGCGCGTGGCCGGCGTGCCGAGCCCCTTGGCCGCCATGGCTTCGCGCAATTCGTCGTCTTCGACCAGCTTGCCCGCGCCTTCCATGGCCGACAGCAAGGTCGCTTCGTTGTAGCGTGCGGGCGGTTTCGTCACCAGTTGCTGGGCGGCGATCTTGTCCGTCTTGACCTTCTCGTCCTTCTGCACCGGCACGAGGTTCGCGTCTTCGCCGCTGATTTCGCGGCCATAGACCTGCAACCAGCCCGGTTCGACCAGCACCTTGCCTTCAGTCTTGAAGTGATGGCCGACCACTTCCGTGATCCGCGTCGTTACTCGATATTCCGCGGCCGGGAAGAACACCGACAGGAAGCGCTTCACGACCAGGTCGTAGAGCTTCTGTTCCGGCTCGGACAGATTCTTCGGCGCCTGCGCCGTCGGGATGATTGCGAAGTGGTCGCTGATCTTCGAATTATCGAAGATGCGCTTGTTCGGCTTCACCCAACCCTTGTCGAGCACCTGCTTGGCGTACGGGAGATAGTTGTTGCTCTCCTTGAGCATGCCAAGCGTTTCCTTGACCGTATCCATATAGTCTTCCGGCAACGCGCGCGCGTCGGTCCGGGGATAGGTCAGCACCTTGTGCTTTTCGTACAACGCCTGAGCGAGACCCAGCGTGTTCTTCGCCGAGAAGCCGAAGCGGCCGTTGGCCTCGCGCTGCAAGCTGGTCAGGTCGAACAGTGCCGGCGACAGTTGCGTGGACGGCTTCGATTCTTCGGTTACCTTGCCGATCTGGCCGCGGCAGGCGGCGACGATCGTCTCAGCCGCGGGCAGTGCCCACAGGCGCGAATCGCGTTTTTCCGGATCGAACTCGTCGCGCTTGAATTGCGGATCGAACCAGCGGCCTTCGTAGAAACCGGCCGCGCAGACAAACTCCGCCTTCACTTCCCAGTAATCACGCGGCACGAAGCGGCGAATCTTTTCTTCGCGCTCGACGACGATCGACAGCGTCGGCGTCTGCACCCGCCCAACCGTGGTCAGGAAGAAGCCGCCGCCCTTGCTGTTGAACGCGGTCATGGCGCGCGTGCCGTTGATGCCGACCAGCCAGTCCGCTTCCGAACGGCAGCGTGCGGCATCCGCGAGCGGCTGCATTTCTTCGTCGCTACGCAGACGGGCAAAGCCGTCGCGAATCGAGCCGGCGGTCATCGACTGAAGCCACAGACGCTGTACCGGTTGCTTGGCTTTCGCGTGCTGCGCGATCAGGCGGAAAATCAGCTCGCCCTCGCGCCCCGCGTCACATGCGTTGATCAGGCGATCGACGTCTTTACGCTTGAGCAGCTTGGTCAGCACCTTCAGGCGCGACTCGCTCTTGGCGATCGGATTCAGATCGAAATGCGGCGGAATGACGGGCAGGTTGGCGAAACTCCACTTGCCGCGTTTGACTTCATAGTCTTCGGGCGCGGCGATTTCCAGCAAGTGGCCGACTGCCGAGGAAAGGACGTAGTCGTCGCTTTCGTAGTATTCGTCATGCTTGGTAAAGCCGCCCAAAGCGCGCGCGATGTCGTTCGCGACGGAAGGCTTTTCGGCGATGATCAGTGCTTTGGACATGACTCGATGTGAGGTTGGTAGATCCGGGTTGATGGCCTTGAGTGCGCATTTATTAGCGCGACCCTCGTTTGCGACCTTTGCGACCCAATAACGACCGCTTTATAGCACACGGCGCCAGCGCGGCGTGTCAAGTGCCATAAAAAGCGCGCCATGATAATTGCGCGCTCAGTAACTGGGCAAGCTGCGGAAAACGCGCTGTGTGTCGCTCGCAACGCCCGTGCCGCAAGGTTCAGCGGCTGGCGCCCACATTCACGCGACGGCGAGCGCGGGCCGCAGTTTGGGCGCGCCGCTGACGCCCGGCACGGCCGTTAGATCGGACAACATCCGCTCCACAATCGCCGCCTGCGGCAAAACCGTGCCAAAAAAACGTGTCGTTACTGAGTCTTCGATCAGGATGGTCGGGAAATTTTCGACATCCAGATCGTCGAAGCGGTCCGCATGGGTTTCGATGTCGATCCATGCGAAACAGATCTCCGGATGCTTATCGGCCAGCCGGTCGAAGGCGTCCCGATACTCACGACAGGTTCCGCACCACTCCGCGCACAGGCAGGCCACGAACAGCGTGTCGGGTTCGTTGACGCGCTCGGCGATCCGGTCTTGGTCGGTGTCGAGATTCAGCGCGGGCATGGTGGTTCCTTGCGTACTTTTGTCAGGTGCTTTGGCGCGAATGTAGCATGGCCGATCCCGAATGGTGGTCAACCCTGGTCGATGCGGGGTCAGCCGTGGGTGGCTCGCGTGAAGCGGCCGCCGGGCAGCGCGGTCACCTGGCCGGCGAGTTCGAGCTGCAGCAGCGTGTTTTGCAATGCCGCGTCCCCCATCTCGGTGCGGGTGGCAAGAATTTCAAGCGTGGCGGGGGCGTGACCGAGTGCGTCGAGGAGTTGCAACGCCTCTGCGCTCATGGCCGGCGGGGCCTCGGATGCTGCCGGCGCAGCCGTCAATTCCGGCTGAGTCGCGGCTGAGGCTGGCGCGGCTGCCGAATCCGGTTGATCTGCCACCGACGCCAGCCCCGTTGAGGAATTTCGCCAGCCCGCCTCGCCGTCCCAAAGAACGGCTTGCCCGCTGGCGGCCTTCGTTGCCACGGGCCTCGAGACGCCCAGTTCCTCCAACACCTCATCGGGCGTTTCCACCAGCTTGGCGCCCTGCTTGATGATCCGATGACAACCGCGCGACAACGGCGCATGGATCGAGCCGGGCAACGCGAAGATATCGCGCCCCATTTCATTGGCGAGCCGCGCCGTGATCAGCGAGCCCGAGCGCATGGCGGCCTCGACGATCACAACCCCGCTGACGAGGCCGGCGATCAAGCGGTTACGCTGTGGAAAATTGGCGGCGCGCGCCGGTGTGCCGAGCGGCCATTCCGACAGGATCGCGCCTTGCATTGCAATCTGCCGCGCCAGTGCATGATGCGCGGCCGGATACACGAGGTCCGCGCCGGTGCCGATTACGGCCACCGTGCTACCGACGCCTTCCAGGCCGCCCCGATGCGCGGCACCGTCGATGCCCAGCGCGAGCCCCGATACGATCGTGACACCGGCCTGCGAAAGCTCGCGCGCGAAACGCTCCGCATCCTCAGCGCCTTGCGGTGTCGCGCTGCGGCTGCCAACCAGCGCGACCGCCCTCGTATGCAACAGATCCAGCCGGCCCTTTATATATAGTAGTGGCGGCGGATCGGGCATGGTCAGCAGCGCGGGCGGGTAGGCGGGATCGTCGAGTGTCACCACGTGGTTGCCGGGCAGCTCGCGCCATGCGATTACCGCGTCGAGTTGCGCATCGAAATCTGGGCTGGACGGCGCCAGCACGGCGCGCGCCGCGGCCTCGCCCGCGATCCCGGCAAGTGCCTCGGGCGATTGATTGAAGATCGCTTCCGGCAGTCCGAAAGCGCCCAGAAGTAGGCGCAGGGCAGCGGGCTTCAGCCCCGGCGCGAGCGAAAGCCGCAGCCAGGCGGCGAGTTCAATATCGGTTGCGGGCAAGGTATGCATTGACGGTCGATCCTCTTACGGAGCCAGCGGGCAGGCGGGCGCCATGCTAAAATTTTCATCATCCGAAATAACTGCAGCGCCGCGCCCACCCGCGCGGGCTCGTCGTTTGGCGCACGTGGCGCGTTGAATCGAACCGGTTCGACAGCCTCTATCCTCTGCGTAACGCGATGTGCCCACAACCTGGCCGAATGGCCAACGCTAGCCTTCCACCGGCAGCGGCGCCGAAAAAACACACTCAAGATCATGGCTTTACTGAACATTCTCAATTACCCGGACAAGCGGTTGCACAAGATTGCGAAGCCGGTCGAAGCGGTCAACGACCGCATCCGCCGGCTCGTCGCCGACATGGCCGAAACGATGTATGGCGCGCCCGGCGTCGGCCTCGCGGCGACCCAGGTGGACGTGCATGAACGCGTGATCGTGATCGACGTGTCGGAAACGCACGACGAGCTGCTCGCCTTCATCAATCCGGAAATCATCTGGTCGAGCGACGAGAAGAAGTTGTCGGAAGAGGGCTGCCTCTCGGTACCAGGCATTTACGATAACGTCGAGCGCGCCGAGAAAGTGCGCGTGCGGGCGCTGAACGAGAAGGGCGAGACCTTCGAGCTGGATTGCGAAGGCTTGCTGGCCGTTTGCATTCAACACGAAATGGATCACCTGATGGGCCGCGTGTTCGTCGAGTACCTGTCGTCGCTCAAGCAGACGCGCATCAAGAGCAAGATGAAGAAGCTCGCCCACGCGATGTAACGCGCGTCCACCTCGCCTACTGCCCCCTTCATGAGTCATTCGTTGCGCGTCATCTTTGCCGGTACGCCGGAGTTCGCCGCGGCCGCGCTTGCCGCGATTCACAGCGCCGGTTTTCCGGTGCCGCTCGTGCTGACTCAGCCCGACCGGCCCGCGGGACGCGGGATGAAATTGAAGGCGAGTCCGGTCAAACGCTACGCGCAGGAACACGGGCTTGCTGTGGCGCAGCCGCCTTCGCTGCGCCGCGCCGGCAAATATCCGGCCGAGGCCACCGCCGCGATCGATCAACTGCGCGCCACGCCGCACGACGTGATGGTGGTGGCCGCATATGGTCTGATCCTGCCTCAGGAAGTGCTCGATATTCCGCCGCTGGGTTGCATCAACATTCACGGGTCGCTGTTGCCGCGCTGGCGCGGCGCCGCGCCGATCCACCGTGCGATCGAGGCGGGCGACACGGAAACCGGTATCACGCTGATGCAGATGGACGTCGGCCTCGATACCGGCGCGATGATTTCCGAAGTGCGCACACCGATTTCCGCCGACGACACGACGGCCACGCTCCACGACCGCCTCGCACAGGACGGCGCGAAGCTGATCGTCGAAGCACTGATCGAACTCGAGCGTAGCGGCAAGCTGGCGGCAACGCCGCAACCCGCGGACGGCGTGACTTACGCGGAAAAGATCGGCAAGCACGAGGCTGCACTCGACTGGAGTAAGCCAGCCACGGTCCTTGCGCGTCAGGTGCGCGCGTTCGACCCGTTCCCCGGCGGCGTGGGCACGCTGGAAGACGGTACGTCGATCAAGATCTGGGCGGCGGTCCCGGTCGAGGCGCAAGGCAACACAGCGCCCGGCACGATCGCCGACGTTTCTCCGGAAGGCGTCGTGGTTGCCTGTGGCGAAGGCGCCCTGCGTCTCACGCAATTGCAAAAACCCGGCGGCAAGCGCTTGCCGGTGCGCGAATTCCTGGCCGGCGCCACGCTGGCCGCGGGTCAGCGTTTCCAGCTTCCCGAAACAAAATAACCGCCTTGCGCATAGCTTGAACATCGTCCATTCGGCCGATGTTCAAGAGCCCCGCTGCAAGTCTGCAGCGCGTTAGAATCCTCTATGCAACAGCCCGCGTTTAGAGGATCTCCATGTTTGGCATCACCCATTTCGAGTTTTTCGTCGTCGCGGTCTTTCTGCTGAATGTGACGCCCGGTCCCGATACGGCTTACATCGTCGGGCGCAGCGTCGCACAGGGTCGTGGCGCAGGGCTGATGTCCGCGCTCGGCATCTCCGCCGGTTGCTGCGTTCATTCGCTTGCCTGCGCGTTCGGCCTGACGGCGCTGCTGGCCGCTTCGGCCACCGCATTCACCGTTATCAAGTTCGTCGGTGCTATTTATCTGATGTATCTCGGCCTGCGCCTGATTTTCGCGAAGCCGGCGGCAGACCAGGCGGTGGGTGAAGCGCGCGCGGCCGGCGCGCCGAAATCATTGCGTCAGTTGTTCCTGCAAGGCTTCTGGACCAATGTGCTGAATCCCAAGGTCGTGCTGTTCTTCGTGTCGTTCTTTCCGCAATTCGTCACAACGGGCAGCGACCATAAAGCGCTGGCGTTCCTCACGCTCGGCGGAGTGTTCGTCGTTATGAGCATGATCTGGAACAGTTTTGTCGCGTGGGTTGCCGGCAGCGTGACCCAGCGCTTCTCCGGCCAGCCCTTGATGAAGCGGTGGCTGGATCGCGGCGTCGGCAGCGCATTCGTCGGCTTGGGCATCAAGCTCGCCACCGCATCAAGATGATTGAATTTTCCTCACGCGCCCATATCTAACATTTCGCTTACAATCAGCCGCCGCGATCACGCGGCGCAGATATGAACCCGCGTTAGGGCAAGGAGTAGCAGACATGTTCAATTGGGTCAAAACCGCGATGTTGATGGCCGCGATCACGGCCCTTTTCATCGTGATCGGCGGGATGATCGGCGGGTCGCGCGGCATGACGATCGCGCTCGTGATCGCCCTTGGGATGAATTTCTTTTCGTACTGGTTCTCGGACAAGATGGTCCTGCGCATGTACAACGCGCAGGAAGTCGACGAAAACAGTGCGCCGCAGTTCTATCGCATGGTGCGCGAGCTTTCCACGCGTGCCGGCCTGCCAATGCCGCGCGTCTACCTGATCAACGAAGACGCGCCGAACGCGTTTGCTACCGGCCGCAATCCGGAGCATGCGGCTGTCGCCGCCACCACGGGCATCCTGCGCGTGTTGTCTGAGCGCGAAATGCGCGGCGTGATGGCGCACGAACTGGCGCACGTGAAGCACCGCGACATTCTGATCTCCACGGTTTCGGCGACCATGGCCGGCGCCATTTCCGCACTGGCGAACTTCGCGATGTTCTTCGGCAGCCGTGACGAAAACGGCCGTCCGACGAACCCGATCGCGGGCATCGCTGTCGCGTTGCTCGCGCCGATCGCCGGCGCGCTGATTCAGATGGCGATTTCGCGTGCGCGTGAATTCGAAGCGGACCGCGGCGGCGCGCAGATTTCCGGCGATCCGCAGGCGCTCGCCTCGGCGCTCGACAAGATCCATCGCTACGCGAGCGGCATTCCGTTCCCCACGGCCGAGCAGCATCCGGCCACCGCGCAGATGATGATCATGAATCCGCTGTCGGGCGGCGGCATCGCGAATCTGTTCTCGACGCACCCGGCCACCGAGGAACGCGTCGCGCGTTTGATGGAAATGGCGCGCACGCGGCGCTTCGAGTAACGGTGCACTGATCCCGGCGATCCGGCGATCCGGCGATCCGGCGATCCGTCGATCCGGCATGACGAAAGGCGAGTCTGCTGGCTCGCCTTTTTGCTTAAGCGGCCGGACCGCGGATTAGTAGCGGCACGACCGGATGCGGCCAATGCGGAGCACTTTCGCTCCGGGCGCAGCGTCGCTTGCCCTCCGCTGCGAGGCCTTGCCCTATTGCTCGCGCCTCGGCTGGCGCGGCTACGCGCCACCCTCGGCGGCCTTCGCCCCGCGCCACGCTACAATGTGTGCTGTTTGCGCCGCGCGTACCGCACGGCCTGCCTTTGCCTTTTTCATGACTCCAAAGCCTTCTTCGCGTTCTGCTTCCCCATCGACGCGTCCGCGCGAATCCCGTTTGACGATGCTGCATCTCGCGCCCGAATCGCTCGGTTTCGTGCTCGACTGCGCGGGCCAGGCCGTCGGCGCCGTGCGCCTCGGCGCGGCGTTGCCGGCCGCGTTGCAATCCGTATTCGTCTCCGCGCCTGAAGGCAGCGCCGCCGCTGCGCGCGGCGCGGTGCAGGACATCGCGTACCGCACCATGCGGCGTCTGGCGACCGCCGAGTGGCTGATCGCGAAGCTGGTGAAGAAGGCGCCGCCGCCGCACGTCGGTCATGTGCTCGCCTGCGCGCTCGCTTTGCTCGTCGACGATGAAGAGAACGCCGCCTATGCGCCGTTCACGGTTGTCGATCAGGCGGTGAGCGCCATCGCCGCGCGTCGTGAATTCGCGTTCGCAAAGGGTCTCGTCAACGCCGTGCTGCGTAATTTCCTGCGCGAGCGTGAGGCGCTGCTGAGCGCAGCGCAAGCTGACGAAGTTGCGCGCTGGAACTACCCGGCGTGGTGGATCGATGCGGTGAAGCGCGCGTGGCCCGACGCATGGCAAGCCGTGCTCGCCTCCGGCAACACGCAAGGTCCGCTGACATTGCGCGTCAACGCGCGCCGCTCGACAGTCGACGCCTATTTGCAGGTATTGCAGGACCATCACATTCCCGCGAGCAGGGCCGGCGAATACGCCGTCAAGCTCACCACGCCGATGTCCGTCGACCGGATCCCCGGCTTCAACGACGGAGTGGTGTCGGTGCAAGACGCCGGCGCGCAACTCGCTGCGCAACTGCTCGGCGTGCGTGACGGCATGCGAGTGCTCGACGCGTGCGCGGCGCCTGGCGGCAAAACCGGCCATCTGCTCGAACTTGCCAACTTGCAGCTCGTGGCGCTCGAAAGCGACGCATCGCGCGCGCGTCGCATCGGTGAAAACTTGCAGCGGCTCAAGCTCGAAGCGGAAGTGCGTATCGGCGACGCGGGTGCGCCCGCAAAATGGCACGACGACATCGACCAGCCGTTCGACCGCATTCTGGCCGACGTGCCGTGTTCGGCCTCGGGCATCGTGCGGCGTCACCCGGATATTCGCTGGCTGCGTCGCGCGTCGGATATTCCCGCGCTGGTCGCCGAGCAGCGCCGTATTCTCGAGGCGCTATGGCCACTCGTGAAGCCAGGCGGCGAGTTGCTCTACGTTACGTGTTCGATCTTTCCTGAAGAAGGCGAGTTGCAGGCGCAGTGGTTTGGAAACAAGTACCAGGATGCGGTACGATTGGACGCGCCGGGGCAACTTTTACCCTCAGTTGCCCGCGCGCCCGCCGGCACATCGGCCGGGTCCCATGCCGGACATGTCGCTGAAGATAGCGCCGGCTCGAACTCAGACCACGACGGATTTTTCTACGCGCGCTTTCAGAAACGGTGACCATCAAACGCTTCTTCCCGCTTCGGCTCGCTGCCGTGCTCTGGATCGTGCTGGCCGTGTGGCTCGCCGTACCGGGCGCGGCGTACGCCGATTCGATCGCGGTGCAGCGCGCGTCGCTGCAATCGGACAACACCGGCTGGAGCATCGACGCGCGTTTCGACTTCGACCTGAACAGCAATCTCGAAGACGCCGTCAACAAAGGCATTCCGCTGTACTTCACGACAGACTTCGAGCTGAGCCGGCCGCGCTGGTACTGGTTCGACGAACAGCCGGTGAGCGTATCGCAGAGCATTCGCCTGTCGTTCCAGCCGCTCACGCGTGAGTATCGTGTGTCGAGCGTGTCGTCGGGTGGCTTGCAGCTCGGCTTCACGACGCTGAAAGATGCGCTCGCGGTGATCAAGCACATCACGTCGTGGCACGTGATCGACCGCAATCAGGTGCATGTCGGGGAGACGTACAACGCGTCGGTGCGCATGCAACTCGACATCGCGCTAATGCCCAAGCCGTTCCAGATCGACGCGGTGAACAACCGCGACTGGAGCCTCTCGTCGGAGTGGAAACGCTTTACCTTCACGGTGACCGAACGTGCTAAATAGAGTGCGCCAAGCCACCAGCGTCAGCAGCATCGTCGTGCGCGTGCTGGTGTCCACGGTCGCCGTGACGGCCGTGCTGCTGCTCGTGCTGCTTGCAGCGGCGAGCGCGAATACCGAATTTTTCGACCGCTATTACCAGTGGCTGTACGCGGCCAATCTCGTGGTCGCGATGATCTTTTTGCTGGTGGTGGCGACGCTCGTCATCATCATCATTGCGCGGCTTAGAAAAGGTAAGTTCGGCACCCGGCTGTTAGCGAAACTCGCGTTCTTCATGGCGCTGGTCGGCGTGGTGCCGGGCGGCATCATTTACGTGGTCTCGTATCAGTTCGTATCGCGCAGTATCGAGTCGTGGTTCGACGTGAACGTCGAAACCGCGTTGACCTCGGGCCTGAATCTCGGCCGCGGCATGCTCGACGCGTCGCTATCCGATCTGCAGACCAAGGGCCGCCTGATGTCCGAGCAGCTGGCGAGCGCGGACGCCGCCGGCACCACGCTCACGCTGCTGCGCTTGCGCGATCAGTTCGGCGTGCAGGACGCGACGATCGTCGAACCCACGCGCAGCATGTCGGGCGCGACGCCGGACATGCACGTGGTCGCGCAGGCGTCCGGCAATTACGCGACACTCGTGTCGAACGACTTACCCACGCCATTGATGATCGATCAGGCGCGTGGCCGCGGCTATGCGGCGATCGAAGGGGAAGTCGACGGCGATCCGCGCGCGCACGGCAGCAAGGGCGCGTTGCGGCTGCGCGTCGTGCAGCGCATTCCCGATTCGAACGCGTCGCTGCTGCAGCCCACCGAGCGCTTCCTGCAGCTCACGCAGCCGGTGTCGCCGTCGCTCGCGCGTAACGCCGACGCAGTGCAGCGGGCTTATCGCGAATATCAGGAGAAGGCGCTGGGCCGTACCGGCTTGCGCAAGATGTACATCGGCACGCTGACGCTCGCGCTGTTCCTTGCCACCTTCATCGCGATGATGCTGGCGCTTGCGCTCGGCAATCAGCTTGCGCGACCGTTGTTCCTGCTCGCGCAGGGCACCAAGGAAGTGACCGAGGGCGACTACACGCCAAAGCGCGAAATCAAATCGCGTGACGAACTGGGCTTCCTCACGCAGTCGTTCAACGCGATGACGCGGCAGCTCTCCGAAGCGCGCGCGGCGGTCGAGAACAACCGGATCGCGCTCGAGCATTCGAAAGCCTATCTGGAAAGCATTCTCGCGAACCTGACCGCGGGTGTGTTCGTGTTCGACCGGCAGTTCCGTCTCACCACCGCAAACCGCGGCGCCGAGCGGATTTTCCGTCAGCAGTTCCAGGAGGTGCTGGGTTCGGCGCTCGAGCAGATTGGCGTGTTGAGCGAATTCGGCGGCATGGTGCGCAAGGCCTTCGCCGATCGCGAGGCCGCAAGCGGCGACGGTCACGACGACCGCGGCCACTGGCAGCAGCAGTTCTCGGTGCAGGTGCCGGGCGAAACCGAGCCGCTCACCTTGCTCGTGCGCGGCGCGCGTCTTGTGTCCGCCACCGATCGCGATGCGGAAGACATGCAGACCTCCGGCTACGTCGTCGTGTTCGACGATATTTCGGATGTGATCTCCGCGCAGCGTTCGATCGCCTGGGGCGAAGTCGCGCGGCGTCTCGCGCACGAGATCAAGAACCCGCTCACGCCGATCCAGTTGTCCGCCGAGCGTTTGCAGATGAAACTCGCCGACAAGCTGTCGCCCTCGGATGCCGATGTGCTGAAGCGCGGCGCGACCACTATCGTCAATCAGGTCGCGGCGATGAAGCAGATGGTCGACAATTTCCGCGACTATGCACGCACGCCCCCTGCAGTGCTGGCGCATCTGCAACTGAACGAACTGGTCAGCGAGGTGCTCACGCTGTACGGTATCGAAGAAGGCAAGGGCGCAATTCAGGTAGAGCTCGCGGATTTGCCGGCGATTCGCGGCGACGCGACACAATTGCGACAGGTAATTCACAACCTGCTGCAGAATGCACAGGATGCCGTGGCCGACGTCGAACAACCGCGTGTGTTGCTCGAGACGAGGACAGTAGAATACGGAGACCCCGACGCGGAAGGCAAAGTACACGTCGCGGTGCGTCTGACAGTGTCGGATAACGGACCGGGCTTCCCCGCGCGTATCCTGACACGTGCATTCGAACCTTACGTGACGACCAAGGCCAAAGGTACGGGCCTCGGTCTTGCGATGGTCAAGAAGATCGTCGACGAACACGGCGCGCGCATCGACATTCGCAACCGCATGAAAGCGGGCGATGTGATTGAAGGCGCGCAGATATCGATCCTCTTCCTTCAACTGGCAGACGATGCCGCGGCGCCTGGAGCAGGGTCGCGGCCGGCGCATGGCAATGCGTCGCAGGGAACGACAAAAGCAACAGTGCAGACAAGGGCAGCGTAAATGGCAACCATCCTGGTGGTAGATGATGAAATGGGCATCCGGGAATTGCTCTCGGAGATCCTGAGCGACGAGGGGCATGTCGTGGAGGCCGCGGAAAACGCGCAGGAAGCGCGCGAATTCCGCTTGCGCCAGGCGCCGGACCTGGTGCTGCTCGACATCTGGATGCCCGATACGGACGGCGTCACCTTGCTCAAAGAATGGGCCGCGCAGGGGCAGCTGACCATGCCGGTGATCATGATGTCCGGTCACGCAACCATCGATACGGCGGTTGAAGCAACCAAGATCGGCGCACTCAATTTCCTCGAGAAGCCGATTGCGTTGCAGAAGCTGCTGAAGGCAGTCGAGCAGGGCCTCGCCCGCGGCAATGCGGTCGGTGCACCGGGCGGCGCGGTCGCCAAGCCGGCGTTGCCGGTCAGCGCTTCGGCCGTGGCTTCGGCGGCTGCGTTGCCGATGCTGTCGTCGGATGGCATGGGCAGCGGCGCGTTGGCTGCGCAAACGGCGTCGATCTCGTTCGACATCCCGTTGCGCGATGCGCGCGATGCGTTCGAGCGTGCTTACTTCGAATATCACCTCGCGCGCGAGAATGGCAGCATGACGCGCGTCGCGGAAAAGACGGGTCTCGAGCGCACGCACTTGTATCGCAAGCTCAAGCAGCTCGGTGTCGATCTCGGTAAGAACAAAGGGGAGTGAAGGGCCTGCGCAATGCGTGCAGGTTCGGGCGCGGCAGATTTTTTCGAGAAGGGGCTTGTCGTGCTGCTGACCCTTTGATATCATTTCGTTCTTCGTTGGCCCGGTAGCTCAGTTGGTAGAGCAGCGGATTGAAAATCCGCGTGTCGATGGTTCGATTCCGTCCCAGGCCACCAGGATTCAGCCCCAGGAAATCGCAAGATTCCTGGGGCTTTTCCTTTTTTGTCCCGTTTCTGATGGGCATGTGTGGTGACGTAGGCAGCTTGCCCCACGGCGGGTGCGCTCGGCGGCATTGGGCGTCGCGTGATAAAATTGCGCCAGTTCAAGGACTTGCATGCGAGGGTGCTGTAGGCGTTCCACTGGCGCGCCACCGCACCAAACGCGTCTTTTCGTATCCTGAAGCGGCGCCTTTTGCGCACTCTGCCGCAACACGGCAAGGCCGCAACAGGTGCCGAACCCTTCGCCCGACGATTAACGGTATAAGCGCCCAGCGACTCTGCATGGGGAAGGCGCGGCCTATACTGCTTTGGGCCGGCAGCAGTGCCGGCACGCGTCGCGCCGCGTTGCTTGCATGGCGCACCTCGCGCAGCGCGACGTGGCACTCATCATTCACGGAGTTTCACGGTGATCCGCAAAGACGCTAAACGTAGCGCTCTGGTGCTGTTTTCCGGCGGCCAGGATTCCGCCACGTGCCTCGCCTGGGCCCTCGAACGTTATGAAACAGTCGAGACGCTGGGCTTCGATTATGGCCAGCGGCACCGAGTCGAACTCGAATGCCGCGAAGGGTTTCGTAACGCGGTGACGCGGACATTTCCGGCGTGGGCCGACCGCCTCGGCGAAGATCACATGATCGATCTGTCGGTGCTCGGCTCGATCAGCGATACCGCGATGACGCGCGAAATCGAGATTCACGCCACGGCGAACGGTTTGCCGAATACGTTCGTGCCGGGCCGCAATCTGATGTTCATGACGATCGCCGCGGCCATCGCCTATCGGCGTGGTTTGCAGGTGCTGGTTGGCGGCATGTGCGAGACGGACTTCTCGGGTTACCCCGATTGCCGCGACGACACGATGAAGGCATTGCAGGTCGCGCTGAACCTCGGCATGGATACGCGCTTCCTGCTCGAAACGCCGCTGATGTGGCTCGATAAGGCCGACACGTGGCGTCTCGCGCACGAGTTGGGCGGCGACGAACTGGTCGAACTGGTGCGCGTCGAAACGCACACCTGCTATGTCGGCGAGCGCGCCGAGTTGCATGCATGGGGCTTCGGCTGCGGCGAATGCCCGGCGTGCCGCTTGCGCAAGCGCGGTTTCGAAGCGTATCTGGCCGGTGAGAAGGTGACCGAGCCGGTCTGACGCTCACCGAAGTTTTACGCTGGCGCACCGTGCGAACGGGCGCCGCGCAGGCAATTATTTTCAGGAACACAAGGCAGAAAGCAGCATGACTTACGCGGTCAAGGAAATCTTCTACACATTGCAGGGCGAGGGCGCGAATGCCGGGCGTCCGGCCGTGTTCTGCCGGTTCGCCGGCTGCAATCTGTGGTCGGGCCGCGAAGAAGATCGTGCGGATGCGGTCTGCCGTTTCTGCGATACGGACTTCGTCGGGACCGATGGTGAGAACGGCGGCAAGTACCGTACGCCGGAAGATCTGGTGCAGATGATCGCGTCGCAATGGCCGGAAGGCGAGGGCGAACGCTTCGTGGTCTGCACGGGCGGTGAGCCGATGTTGCAGATCGATCAGCCGTTCGTCGATGCGCTGCATGCCGCCGGCTTCGAAATCGCCATCGAAACCAACGGCTCGCTGCCGGTGCTCGAGACGATCGACTGGATCTGCGTGAGCCCGAAAGCCGACGCACCGCTCGTCGTCACCAAGGGCAACGAACTGAAGGTCGTGATTCCGCAGGACAACCAGCGTTTGTCCGAGTATGCGAAGCTCGACTTCGAGTATTTCCTCGTCCAGCCGATGGACGGCCCGTCGCGCGACCTCAACACCAAGCTCGCGATCGACTGGTGCAAACGCCATCCGCAATGGCGCCTGTCGATGCAGACCCACAAGTATCTGAACATTCCCTGATTTGCCGTGCTGACGATTACACGAAAACTCGAATTCGACGCGGGTCACCGCATCCCCGATCACCGCAGCCAGTGCCGTAATCTGCACGGCCATCGCTATGTGCTCGAAATCACGCTGCAAGGCGACCTGGTCGATACCGAAGGCGCGCCGGATCGCGGCATGGTGATGGACTTCGCCGACGTGAAGTCGCTCGCGGTCGAGCATCTGGTCGACAAGTGGGATCATGCGTTCCTCGTCTACGAAGGCGATACGCAGGTGCGCGGTTTTCTGGAAACCATGGCGGGGCACAAGACAGTCGTGCTCGATCGCATCCCGACCGTTGAAAATCTCGCTGCCGTCGCGTTCGATATCCTCGCGAACGTCTACGACGCGCATTACGGTGTGAATCTGCGTTTGCATAAGGTGCGTCTGTTCGAGACGCCGAACTGCTGGGCCGACGTGGTCCGCGATTAAGTTCAGGGCCGCGCGACTCAAGCCCGCGGGCCAACCCCCACGTTATTGTCACGGTATGATCGCTCCGATAACCACATGGAGCGAGACATGCCGGTCACCGCATTGCGTCGCAGCAGGCATTCAGGCCGTCACGGCCCGGGCGTTGGCCTGTTCGGCTGCGCCATCCTCACCCGCGTTTCAGGCGATGTGTCCCATCGCCAGGGAGCGCGGCAATGAGCACCTTCACGAATCCCCTCAAGCAACGTCTGAAAGAAGCCGATACGCAGTTCGGGCTATGGCTTTCGCTCGGTAGCGATTCTGCCGCCGAGGCGCTCGCGCACGCCGGTTTCGACTGGTTGCTGATCGACATGGAGCATGCACCGAACGATAGCGGTGACGTTACGTCGCAATTGCGCGCGATCGCCGCGGCGCATCTGCCGAGCGAGCCCGTTGTACGCGTGCCTGCCAGCGAGGCGTGGCTCGTCAAGCGCGTGCTCGACGCCGGCGCCCGCACGCTGATGTTCCCGAATATCGAAACCGCGGAAGAGGCGGCACAGGCCGTGCGTCTGACGCAGTATCCGACCGCCGATGCACTCGACGGTCAGCGCGGTGTGGCCGGCGCGGTGCGGGCGGCTGCGTACGGCATGCGGCGCGACTACGTGCAATCCGCCAACGCGCAGATCGCGACCATCGTGCAGATCGAGTCGGCGCGCGGCCTGCAGGAGGTGGAGAAGATCGCGGCTACGCCGGGCGTCGATTGCCTGTTCGTCGGACCGGCCGATCTCGCCGCGAGCCTCGGCCACCTCGGCGATTCGAAGCATGCCGACGTGCAGGCGGCGATGGCGCGCATTGTCAGCGCCGCCGATAAGGCCGGCATCGCCGCAGGAATTTTTGCTATGGATGTCGCGAGTGCAAAGCAGCACCGCGATGCGGGTTTTCGTTTTATCGCTCTGGCCGCCGACGTCATGTGGATGTTGCGCGCGACCCGCCAGGCGTTGCAGGAGGTGAGGACATGAAGGGGATGGTGCAGTGCGTCGTGGTGCGTCTGGCGGTTACCGCGGCGTTGATGGCGAATGTGACGGCGTTTGCGCAGGACAATCGCGTCGCGAAGTCGAGCGATCCGGAGACGCAAACCGCGGTCGCCGATTACAACGCCGGCAATATGGGCGCGGCGCTTGCTGAGTTCCGTAAAGCGGCGGAGCATGGCAGCCGGCTGGCCGAGTTCAACTACGCGATGATGTTGCTCAACGGTGAAGGCACCACGGCCAATGTCGACGAAGGCAAGAAGTGGCTGCGCAAAGCCGCCGACGCCAACATGTCGCACGCGCAGTACGTGTACGGCAAGATGTACGACGACGGCGAGTTCGTCGGGCGTGATCCGGTCGAAGCGCACCGGTGGTTCCTGAAGGCCGCGCAGCAGGGGCACGTGCAGGCGGAACTCGCGTTGGCCAACCAGTTTCTCGATGGCCGTGGCACGACTCGCGATAACCAGCAGGCGTTTGTCTGGTACAAGAAGGCCGCGCAAGGCGGCGACATGACCGCGCAGTACGTGACCGGCTCGTTCTACGAACGTGGCGGCGACGGCGTGGACAAGAACCTGAACGTGGCGCGTGCGTACTACGCGGCAGCGGCGGCACAGGGCGATCCGGCGGCCAAGCTCAAGTATCAGCAACTGAGCGCGCAATTGCGGGATCAGAAAGAAGTGAAACCGCAGTAGATGAGACCGCATTGAATGAAAAAGGGGCGCTCCTGACGGTGCGCCCCTTTTCTTTATCGGGCCTGTTGTGGTCTGCTTCGACTTTGCCTCATTTGGCTCGGCATCCCTCGGTTTTGCTGCCTTCGGCTGCGCAGTCTGCACCTTGGGACCTTTGGGACCTACGCCCAGCCCCGCTCTAACTCTGCATCAACCGCTTCTGCCGCGCGACGCTCATGATGAGCCCGATCGCGACCCCCAGCGTAGTCAGCGCAGTGCCGCCGTAACTCATGAACGGCAAGGGCACGCCCACCACCGGCAAGATCCCGCTCACCATACCGATGTTGACGAACGCATAGGTGAAGAACGCCATCGTCAGCGATCCGGCCAGCAGCCGCCCAAACAGCGTCGCCCCATTGGCGGCGATATACAAACCGCGCGCGATCAGCAGCATATAAAGCGTGAGCAGCACGATCCCGCCCGCCAGCCCGAACTCCTCGGAAAACACCGCGAAGATGAAGTCAGTGTGCTTCTCGGGGATGAACTCCAAGTGCGCCTGGGTACCCTTCAGCCAGCCCTTGCCGAGCGGGCCGCCCGAGCCGATTGCAATCACCGCCTGGATCGTGTGGAAACCCTTGCCAAGCGGATCGGACGTCGGATCCAGCAGCGTACAGATACGGTGCTTCTGATAATCGTGCATCAGCGGCCACTGCACTTCCGGCTGACAGATCTTGTCCTGGAACGCCGCGATCGAGCCGACCGCGATCACGCCGGCAATCAGCACCGGCACGATCAGCTTGAAACTCAGCCCCGCGAAGTAAATCACGAAGAGGCCGGCCGCGAACACCAGCACGGCGGTGCCCAGGTCAGGCTGCTTGGCGATCAAACCGACCGGCACGATCAGGATCAGGAAGCCGACCAGAAAGTCGTACCAGCGCATCACGCCTTCGCGGCGCTGGTAGTACCAGGCGAGCATCAGCGGCGTGGCGATCTTCAGAATTTCCGATGGCTGGATCACCACGCCGACGTTGATCCAGCGCTTCGCGCCCTTGCGCGTGAGGCCGAACAGCGCCACGGCCACCAGTAACGCGATCCCGAACGTATAAAGCGGAACCGCGAAGCGCATCAGTGTGGTGGGCGGCACATTGGCCAGCGCCCACATCAGCACGAACGTCAGCATGATGTTGCGCAGTTGGTCTTCCACGCGGCCGGGCATGTCCAGCGTCGCGCTGTAAAGCGTGATGATGCCGACGCACAGCAGCAGAAACACGATCAGGGCGAGCGGACGGTCGAAGCCCACGAACATCCGCTTGATGCGGTCGAGCCAGGCGCGCTTGTCGAATTGCATGCCTTTCTCCTTACTCGTCGATGCCGCCGGAAACCGGCTGGCGTGGCGACGTAGGCTGAATGCTGTCATCCCGCGACGGGGCGGCGGCAGTCGGTACCGACTCGCTGCTCGGGCGGGGTTTGTGCGGGACGCCGGATTTACGCGGCGCCGGAATCTTTGCAGCGGCGGACGCGGATGCAGCGACGGCCGCCGACGCGCTGGTTGCACCGGATGCGGAAGCAGTCGCCTTAGCCGGCGATGTCGCAGCCGAAGGCGCCGATGCCGATGCAGCAGCCGAAGCCGATGCAGCAGCCGAAGCCGAAGCCGAAGCCGCCGCCGCTGCAGAAGCTGCCGCCGCGGCCGAAGCGGCACCCGGCATCGGCAATGCCGTGAAGCCCGCCGCGATCTTGACCGGCTGCGCCGCGTCCTGCGGCGTCGGTGCGTCACCCACTTCTGGTGCGGACGCATCCTCCGTCGCCGAGGCCGCTGCTGCGACAGCCGCCGCTTCAGCGCCTGGCTTGTTCTTGCCGACCAGGTAGTAATCGAGCACACGACGTGCGATCGGACCGGCCGCTTCCGCGCCCCAGCCGCCGTTTTCGACGATCAGCGCGAGTGCGATCTTCGGTTGCTCGGCCGGCGCGAACGCGATGAAGAGCGCGTGGTCGCGCAGATGCTCGGCGATTGCGTGGCCCTTGTAGTTCGCGCCTTGCAGCGAGTAGACCTGCGCCGTACCGGTCTTGCCGGCGGCCAGATAGGGTGCGCCGATGAACAGCTTCGACGCCGTACCGTTGGTCACGACGCCTTCCATCGCGCGCTTGATGATGTCGATGTCCGATTGCTTCACCGCGATCTTGTCGCTCGGATCGCGCACGACCGGGCGCGTATCTTTGGTGATCGGATTTTCGATGTCGCGCACGAGGTGCGGCTTCATCACGACGCCGTTGTTCGCGAGCGTGGCCGTGGCGTGGGCGAGTTGGAGAATGGTGAACGAGTTATAGCCTTGGCCGATGCCCAGACTGATCGTTTCGCCTTCATACCAGCGCTGCTGCTCGGGCTTGCGGTACGCCTTGCGCTTCCAGTCCGTCGACGGCAGGATGCCGCGCGCTTCGCCTGAAATGTCGATGCCGGTGATCTGGCCGAAGCCCCACGGCTTCATGAAGCCGGCGATCGCGTTGACGCCGAGATCGTGTGCGAGCATGTAGAAATACGTGTCGTTCGACACCACGATCGCGCGGTTCATGTCGACCCAGCCCTGGCCCGAGCGCACGTCGTTGCGGAAGGTATGGCCGCCGAATGTGTACGAGCCCGGATCCTGGAAGCCCCAGCCCGGCGTGCGCTTATGCAGCGTCAGCGCGGCGAGCGCCATGAACGGCTTGTAGGTCGAGCCCGGCGGGTAGGTGCCGTGCAGCGGACGGTTCAGCAGCGGATGGTCCGGCGAGTTGTTGAGCTCGTCCCAGGTCTGCTGATCGATGCCGTCGACAAACGAATTCGGATCGAAGCTCGGCGCCGAGACGAACGCGAGCACATCGCCGGTTGCCGGTTCGATCGCGACCAGTGCCCCGCGGCGGCCCGCGAAGGCTTGCTCGGCGACCTGCTGCAGGCCGATGTCGATCGACAGTTCGAGGTTGTTGCCCGGCGTTGCCTGGGTGCGCGACAGCGTGCGTACAGGCCGGCCACCGGCGGTGACTTCGACTTCCTCAAAACCGGTCTGGCCGTGCAGTTCCGTCTCGTAGCTCTGCTCGACGCCGATCTTGCCGATGTAGTCGGTGCCCTTGTAGTTGTTCGCGTCGAGGCGCGGATCGTAGTGATCCGGATCGCTGTCGTTCTGATCGCTGGCGTCGTCGATGCGGTCCTGATCGCGCTGCGAAATTCGCCCGATATAGCCGATCACGTGTGCCGCGGTGGGCCCGAGCGGATATTGGCGGAACAGGCGCGCGCGCACTTCCACACCCGGAAAGCGGAAGCGTTGCGCGGTGAAGCGCGCGACTTCGTCGTCGGTGAGGCGGGTGCGGATCGGCAGGCTCTCAAAGTTCTTCGAGTCTTCCTGCAGCTTCTTGAAGCGGCGCCGGTCGCGTGCGTCGATCGAGACCACGGTGGCCAGGTTGTCGATTACGTTTTCGAGCGTGTCGTTCAGCTTCGACGGGGTGATTTCGAGCGTGTAAGCCGAGTAGTTCTTGGCCAGCACCACGCCGTTACGGTCGGTGATGATGCCCCGGTTCGGCACGATCGGTGCGACCGAGATGCGGTTCTCGTCGGCTTGCAGCGAGTACTTGCTGTAGTGCCAGACCTGCAGGACCAGGAAACGGAAACCGATCAGCCCGAAGCAAACGAACACGAACACGCCCGCCGCCGCGACGCGCAGGCGGAACTTCGAGAGCTGTTGCTGAGTGTCCTTGAATTCGGTCATGCGATTCTGCAAAAGGCCGCGTGGCGGCCATCATGAGTGTGCGCCCAAACCGGCCGGAACCGGGAGGCATGAACAGCGATGCGCGTCGAGCGGGCCGGGAGCGTGGATTTCATCGGAACGGCCGGCGGGCTCGATGCGTGATTAAATCGGCCGCGTATCGTCCGGATCGGCCGGGCGACGCTGCGGCATCAGCAGCAGCATGCTGGCGACCGGCCACAGCGCAGCTTCGACGAAACCGTCGATCAGGTAACTCCAGCCCGGAAACGCAGCGCCGGTCAGCAGACGGATCACGAACGGCACCAGTTGCGCGACGACCAGCAGCGGCATCACCGCGAAAGTCTGCACGCCGAGCGACATCCACAGCACCCGGCGATGGATCGTAATCGCGCCATACGACAACAACGTATACGCCAGCGCGTGCTCACCGAGCAGGCTGGCGTTGTGTACGTCCATCAACAAGCCGAGAAAGAACGCGATGCCCATACCGACTTTGCGCGGCTGGTGCACGTTCCAGAACAGCAGCACGAGCGCTACGAAGTCCGGCACACCGGCGAGGCGCCCCCACGGCATCAGGTTCAGCAGGAACGCCGCGGCGAGGCTGAACGAGATGAAGTACGGATTGACCGGCTGCAGGATGTATTGCGGACGGTTCATGGCTGGGCCCCCGGCGTGGCTTGCGGCTTCGCGCTCTTGTCAGCGGCCGGTTTCTTTTCGGTGGCGGTTTTCTTCTCAGCGGCCGTGGCTTTGGCCGACGGCTTTTCAGCGGGCTTGGCAGCGGCGACGGCGGGCTTTTCGGCAGGCTTGGCAGCGGATTTATCCGTTGCGGCCTTGTTGTCCGCTGGCTTGCCGCCCTTCTTCGCTTTCG
The DNA here is from genome assembly GCF_030511745.1 of Paraburkholderia sp. SECH4. Classification (NCBI taxonomy): domain Bacteria; kingdom Pseudomonadati; phylum Pseudomonadota; class Betaproteobacteria; order Burkholderiales; family Burkholderiaceae; genus Paraburkholderia; species Paraburkholderia sp. SECH4. The sequence goes on along the minus strand of NZ_JALOCP010000028.1, from coordinate 40,550 downwards.
CGTCCTTGGCGGTCGCGGCCGCATCGGGCTCTTCCGCCGGACGCGGCGGCACGTTGTTCAGATAGTGCAGCACGAGCAACTGACGTGCGCCGCGCACAGGCGCCACCGGCAAGCAGATCACGCGCGCGAACGCCGTATCGGCCTGTTTGTCGACCCGCACGACTTTCGCGACCGGCAGCCCCGGCGGATAAACGCCGTCGAGCCCGCTGGTCACGAGTTCGTCGCCGGTTTGCACATCGGCGCTGATCGGCACGAAGCGCAGATCTAGCGTATCGCCCTTCGGCGTGCCGTAAATCACGCTGCGCAAGCCGGTGCGCACGATCTGCACGGGCACGGCCTGATCCTTGTCGGTGAGCAGCGTCACTTCGGCTTGCAGCGGGAACACGCGTGTCACCTGACCTATCACGCCGTCTTCGTTGACGACCGGCGAACCGTTCTGGACGCCTTGCTGGGCGCCGCGGCCAATCACGACCTTCTGCGTGAACGGGTCGCGCGTGTCGTACTGGATTTCAGCCGGCAGCGATTGCGTGGTCGAGCGCTGCGAGAGTTGCAGCAGCGCGCGCAAATGCGTGTTTTCGGCGGCCAGTTCGGCGGCCGTATTGGCTTGTTGCGAGAGCTGAAGATCTTTGGTGCGCAGTTTGTCGTTCTCGCTGCGCAACGTGGCGCTGGTCACGGCCAGGTCGGCTGCGCCCATGAACACGTCGCGCGGCACGAGGGCTGCGCGTTGCAACGGATAAAGACCCGCGCCGAGCACGCCGCGAACGATTTCGAGCGTTCTGAAGCGTGCATCGGAGATCAGCAGGGCGAGCGCCAGCACGACGAAAAACACCAGCCGTGCGAGGGCGGACGGGCCTTGCTTGAACAGGGGCGGCGGACTGTATTCCATGGTCGGCGCCGGGGGCGTGAGCGGTTGGGTGAGACGGCGGCGCGCGAGGGACGCGCGTTCAGCGCGCGGAGGCTGGCAGGCCCAGCCAACGGCAAACCGGCCCGCAAGGGGCCGTTTGCCAGATCCGCGCTACTGACATGGAGACGGGCTCGCTTACTCGTACGAGAAGATGCTGCCGAGCTTGTCCATGCGTTCGAGCGCCATGCCCGAGCCGCGCACAACACAGGTCAGCGGGTCTTCGGCAACGAGCACCGGCAGGCCGGTTTCTTCGGCGAGCAGGCGGTCCAGATCGCGCAGCAGTGCGCCACCGCCGGTGAGCATCATGCCGCGCTCGGCGATGTCGGCGCCCAGTTCCGGCGGCGTTTGTTCGAGCGCGATCTTCACCGACGACACGATCTGGTTCAGCGGATCGGTGAGGGCTTCGAGGATTTCGTTGCTGGAGATCGTGAAGCTGCGCGGAATGCCTTCCGACAGATTGCGGCCCTTCACTTCCATTTCCTTGACTTCGGAACCCGGGAACGCGGAGCCGATTTCTTTCTTGATGGCTTCGGCGGTTTGTTCGCCGATCAGCATGCCGTAGTTGCGACGGATGTAGTTGACGATGGCTTCGTCGAATTTGTCGCCGCCTACGCGGACCGAACCCTTGTACACGATGCCGCCGAGCGAGATCACGCCGACTTCGGTCGTGCCGCCGCCGATATCGACGACCATCGAGCCGGTTGCTTCCGACACCGGCAGGCCCGCGCCGATTGCCGCTGCCATGGGTTCTTCAATGAGGTAAACCTGCGAAGCGCCCGCACCGTGAGCGGCTTCTTTAATGGCGCGACGCTCGACCTGGGTCGAACCGCACGGCACGCAGATGATGATGCGCGGCGACGGCGAGAACATGCGCGATTCGTGAGCAGTTTTGATGAACTGCTTGATCATCTGTTCGGTGACGGTGAAGTCGGCGATCACGCCGTCTTTCATCGGGCGGATCGCCTCGATGTTGCCCGGCACCTTGCCAAGCATCTGCTTGGCTTCCTTGCCGACTGCCTGAATGGTTTTCTTACCGTTGGGACCGCCTTCCTGGCGGATCGAGACCACCGACGGTTCATCAAGAACGATACCCTTGCCACGCATGTAAATGAGCGTGTTGGCAGTGCCAAGGTCAATCGCCAGGTCGTTGGAGAAGTAGCTGCGCAGAAAACCGAACATTCAAAATCCTGTCTCGCTTGGGGCCAACCCTCGCGACGGTTGCGCAGGGCGGCAGCGGAAAAAATAACAGCTTCAACCGGGCGGAAGCGGCGCCACAGGAACTTGAAGCTGCGAGGGAGTCTACCGGAGGCCGGTGCAAGGCCCAGTCAGAAAAATCCGAACTATCTTTGGGAATTGTTCAGAAAGGCCTTGGTAAGTCGGTCCGGGTTTGGGTCGAACGCGTAATGATACCTTATAATTTTGGATGTTTTGAAGGAAACGGACGGCACTTTTTGCCGCCGCTGGCCCCTTTTTCGAGGTCTTCCTCCAGTGTCGTAACCCGCTGTCGCAGCATCGTTTTTCCCGCGCTGCGGCGGTCCACCACATTTTCCGGTGACTGCATGGCTCTGACCCTGACCGATGTTAAACGCATCGCGCACCTCGCGCGGCTCGAACTGGCTGATGCCGACGCTGAGCACACGCTTGCCCAGCTCAATGATTTCTTTGGCCTCGTCGAGCAAATGCAGGCGGTCGATACCACCGGCATCGCCCCGCTTGCCCATCCGATCGAGCAGATCGAAGACGTCGCGCTGCGTCTGCGTAACGACGCGGTGACCGAAACGGTCGACCGTGAAGCCTTCCAGCGCCCGGCGCCGGCCGTTCAGGACGGCCTGTACCTCGTGCCGAAGGTGATCGAGTAAGTGATCGACCAAGACTCGCGAATCAAGCCCAGGATAAAACGCAATGCATGAAAAAAGCTTGACCGAACTGCGCGCCGCACTGGCAGCCAAGGAATGCTCCGCAGTCGAACTGGCGCAGCTCTATCTGAAGCGGATCGACGCGGCCAACAGCCTGAACGCCTTCATTCAGGTCGACGCCGACCTGACGCTCGCGCAGGCGAAAGCGGCCGACGCGCTGCTTCACACCGGCCACGCCGGCCCGCTGGTCGGCCTGCCGATCGCCCACAAGGACGTGTTCGTCACCAAGGGCTGGCGCTCCACGGCCGGTTCGAAGATGCTGTCGAACTACGAAAGCCCGTTCGACGCGACGGTGGTCGCGCGTCTGCAGAACGCCGGCATGGTGTGCGTGGGCAAAACCAACATGGACGAGTTCGCGATGGGCTCGTCCAACGAGAATTCGTATTTTGGCCCCGTGAAGAATCCGTGGGATCGTCTGGCTGTGCCGGGCGGTTCGTCGGGCGGTTCGGCTGCTGCTGTGGCGGCGCGCCTCGCGCCCGCTGCCACCGGCACGGATACCGGCGGCTCGATTCGTCAGCCGGCGTCGTTCTCGGGCATCACCGGCATCAAGCCGACGTATGGCCGCGTATCGCGTTACGGGATGATCGCGTTCGCATCGTCGCTGGATCAGGGCGGTCCGATGGCCCAAACGGCCGCGGATTGCGCCACGCTGCTCAATGCCATGGCCGGTTTCGACGAGCGCGATTCGACCAGCCTCACGCGCGAAGACGAAGACTTCACGCGCTACATCGGCAAGACGTGGAAGGAAGACGGTGCGGACAAACCGCTTGCCGGCCTGCGCATCGGCCTGCCGAAAGAGTATTTCGGCGCTGGCCTTGCCGACGACGTGCGCGCATCGATCGACGCTGCATTGAAGCAATACGAAGCTTTGGGCGCCACGCTGGTGGAAGTCTCGCTGCCGAAAACTGAACTGTCGATCCCGGTGTACTACGTGATCGCGCCGGCGGAAGCTTCGTCGAACCTGTCGCGGTTCGACGGCGTGCGCTTTGGTCATCGCGCGGCGGAATACCGCGATCTGCTCGACATGTACAAGAAGTCGCGTGCGGAAGGCTTCGGTCCGGAAGTGAAGCGCCGCATTCTGGTGGGTGCGTACGTGCTGTCGCACGGCTATTACGACGCGTACTACCTGCAGGCGCAAAAGATCCGCCGCATCATCGCGCAGGACTTCCAGGAAGCGTTCAAGCAGTGCGACGTGATCATGGGCCCGGTGGCGCCGTCGGTAGCGTGGGACCTCGGCGCGAAGGGCGACGATCCGGTGCAGATGTATCTGGCCGACATCTACACGCTGTCGGTGAGCCTCGCCGGTCTGCCGGGCATGAGCGTGCCGTGTGGCTTCGGCGCGGGCGCGAATGCGCAGCGCCCGGTGGGTCTGCAGATCATCGGCAACTATTTCAATGAAGCCCGGATGCTGCAAGTGGCCGACGCGTTCCAGCGCGCGACCGACTGGCACCGTAAAGCACCGGCAGGAGTGTGAGCACCATGGCCAAGCAATGGGAAGTCGTGATCGGTCTGGAGACCCACGCGCAACTGTCGACCCAATCGAAGATTTTCTCGGGCACCGCCACGCAATTCGGCGCTGCGCCGAACACGCAGGCCAGCCCCGTTGATCTGGCATTGCCGGGCACGCTGCCGGTGATGAACCGCGGCGCCGTGGAGCGTGCGATTCAGTTCGGTCTCGCGATCGGCTCGGCGATCGCGCCGCGCAGCATTTTCGCGCGCAAGAATTACTTTTACCCCGATCTGCCGAAGGGCTATCAGATCAGCCAATACGAAATCCCCGTCGTGCAGGGCGGCCAGGTGACGATCCAGGTCCCGGCTAACGAAAAGGCGGGCAAGGAAGCGTACGAGAAGGTCGTCAACCTGACGCGCGCTCACCTCGAAGAAGACGCGGGCAAGTCGCTGCACGAAGACTTCGCGGGCATGACCGGCATCGACCTGAATCGCGCCGGCACGCCGCTGCTCGAAATCGTCACCGAGCCGGAAATGCGCAGCGCGGCTGAAGCGGTCGCGTATGCCAAGACGCTGCACACGCTGGTCACATGGCTCGGCATCTGCGACGGCAACATGCAGGAAGGCTCGTTCCGTTGCGACGCGAACGTGTCGGTGCGGCCGGTCGGTCAGGCGGAATTCGGCACGCGTGCCGAGATCAAGAACCTGAACTCGTTCCGCTTCCTCGAAGAAGCGATCCAGTACGAAGTGCGCCGTCAGATCGAATTGATCGAAGACGGCGGCACGGTGGTGCAGGAAACGCGTCTGTACGATCCGGACAAGCGCGAAACGCGGTCGATGCGCAGCAAGGAAGACGCGCACGACTACCGCTATTTCCCGGATCCCGATCTGATGCCGCTGGTGATCGACGCGGCGTGGGTCGACCGCGTGAAGGGCGAAATGCCGGAACTGCCGGTTGCGATTCAACAGCGCTTCGTCACGCAATACGGCCTGACGCCGTACGACGCTAACGTGCTGACGTCGAGCAAGGCCATGGCTGCCTACTACGAAGCGGTCGTCCTCAAGGTCGGTCCGTCGAACGCGAAGGTCGCGGCGAACTGGCTGATGGGCGAGGTGTCGTCGCAACTGAATCGCGAAGGCCTGGACATCGCTGACAGCCCGGTTTCGTTCGCGCAACTTTCGTTGTTGCTGCAACGTATCGCCGACGGCACGATCTCGAACAAGATCGCCAAGGAAATTTTCCTCGCGATCTGGGAAGAGAAGGCCACCGACGAAGCCGCTGCCGATCGCATCATCGAAGCGAAGGGTTTGAAGCAGATTTCGGATACCGGCGCGCTGGAAGCGATCATCGACGAAGTGCTCGCCGCGAACCAGAAGTCGGTTGAGGAATTCCGCGCCGGCAAGGAAAAAGCGTTCAACGCGCTGATCGGTCAGGCGATGAAAGCGACCAAGGGCAAGGCCAATCCGGCGCAGGTGAACGAACTGCTGAAGAAGAAGCTGTCCTGAGTTGAAGTCATGTGACCGGTGCGAGTGCGCCGGTCATCACGGGCTGTTGCCGGAAACGAAAGTGGGGCAACGGCCCGTTTCATTTTGCGGGCAATGTTTTAACGCAGATCACGGAGTGTGAATGGCGAAGCAACCCGAACTCGACGATTTCCGCGTACCGTATTTCGACGACGGCAAGAAGAGCAGCAAATTCTCACTCGACGCTTTCGACCCGGCCGCGAAGCCTTTTTCGAGCGGTTCGAAAGATGCCGACCGGGTGCGCTTGTCGGAGATCGGCGCGATCCTCGACACGCAGCAGGAGTGCCTGCACGCGCAGCAGAAACGCCGGGTATTGCTGGTGTTGCAAGGCATGGACACGAGCGGCAAGGACGGCACGATCCGCGCGGTGTTTCATGAGGTCGATCCGCTTGGTTTGCGCATCGTGCCGTTCAAGGCGCCTACGCCTGTGGAGCTGGCGCACGATTTTCTCTGGCGCGTGCATGCGCAGGCGCCCGCTGCCGGTGAGTTGACCATCTTCAACCGTAGCCACTACGAAGATCTGCTGGTGCCGACCGTGCTCGGCAATCTGGACGCCGAAGCATTTGAGCAGCGCTGTGGCCACATTCGCCAGTTCGAAAAGCTGCTGGCCGACAGCGGTACGGCCATCGTCAAGTGCATGCTGCATATTTCTAAAGATGAGCAGCGTGAGCGTTTGCAAGCGCGCATCGACGATCCGAGCAAGCACTGGAAATTCGACGTCTCCGATCTCGAAGCCCGCAAGCAGTGGGACAAATATCAGGCGGTGTACCACGATACGCTGGCCGTGACGTCGACCGAATACGCACCGTGGTACGTGGTCCCGGCAGACTCGAAGACCCATCGCAATGTGATGGTCGCCGAGTTGTTGCTACGCACGTTCGAAGCATTAAAGCTCGAATATCCGCCTGCCAAGGAATCGCTGAAGGGCATCAAGGTCGAATGACCCTGCGCCTTCGGTCATGTGCTCCAGAAACGAATTGAACATAAAGGAAACGACATGTTGCGTGTGATTACCGCCAACCTGAACGGCATCCGCTCAGCGGCGAAGAAGGGTTTTTTCGACTGGTTCGGCGAACAGAAAGCCGACGTGCTGTGCGTGCAGGAAATCAAATGTTCTCAAGACGACATGACGCCCGAATTCATGGCGCCGCACGATTACACCGGCTATTTCCAGCATGCGGTGAAGAAGGGTTATAGCGGCGCGGGCGTGTACACGCGCCATGAACCGGATGAAGTGGTGATCGGATTCGGCAGCGAAGAATTCGATCCGGAAGGGCGCTATGTCGAATTGCGCTTCGGCAAACTTTCGGTGATTTCTGTGTATGTACCGTCGGGATCGAGCGGTGAAGATCGCCAGCAGGCCAAGTTCCGCTTCATGGACGAGTTCATGCCGCACCTCGCGGAATTGGCCCAGGAACGGGAAGTGATCGTGTGCGGCGACGTGAACATCGTCCACAAAGAGATCGACATCAAGAACTGGAAGAGCAACCAGAAGAATTCAGGCTGCCTGCCGGAAGAGCGCGAGTGGCTCACCAAGCTGTTTGACGAAGTGGGTTACGTCGACGTATTTCGCACGCTCGATCAACGGCCCGAGCAATACACGTGGTGGAGCAATCGCGGTCAGGCGTATGCGAAGAACGTGGGGTGGCGGATCGATTACCAGATCGCGACGCAGGGCATCGCCGGCAAGGCGAAACGCACCGACGTGTTCCGCGATATCAAGTTCAGCGACCATGCGCCGCTGACGGTCGACTACGATCACAAGGTCAAGAAGTAAGCACGGCCGGCCCGAGCCGCAAGGGAACTGCGCAAGCCGCAAGCCAAGCGCTGCGGCTCGCGCAACTCACTCGCTGACCGGTTTGCGGCGCGGGCGGCCCATGCCGGCATAGTCCGGCAGCGCATCGACGGTCTTGCCGATTGCCTTCGCATAGAGCGGCAACATATCCGGCAAACGCTTAATGATGTCCTGACGCCGCGCCGGCGTGTACGGGTGCACGTAGATATAGCCCTGCTCGCGATTGCTGCGAGTCGCCGTGGCCAGCTTGTCCCACAGCGTGACCGCCGCGCGCGGATCGAAGCCGGCGCGCGAGGCGATATCGCTGCCGATCACATCGGCCTCGGTTTCGTCGGTGCCCTCGTACTTCATCTCCAGCAAGCGCGAACCGATGCCGAGCGGCGCGGCACCCAGATCGGCGAGCCCGAAGAGCTGCGGGATCGTGCCGGACGAGTCGAGCTGGCTCGACTGCAGTTCGCCGAGCCGCTCACGTGCATGTTCGCGCAGTGCGTGCGCGATCTCGTGACCGATCAGCATGCCGAGTTCGTTGTCGTTCAAACGCGTGCGGTCGAGTAGGCCGCTATACACCACGATCTTGCCGCCCGGCAGGCAGTACATGCGGATATCGGGCGAGCGCACCACCGCCACATCCCACTTCCAGCCCTTGGCCCGCTCGTTCCATTTCAACGAGTAGGGAATCATCTTGTCGACGATCGAACGCACGCGCGCGACGTGGGCGTCGGTATCGCCGTACAGGCGGTTTGCGTGCTCCGCGCCGTACGTGATCTGGCTGAACTCTTCGGCCGCTTGCGCCTCGAGCATCGGTGACGGGATCAGGTTGCGAAACACGAGGTAGCCGCCGTAGCGCAACTGCGTGTTCGGCGCACTGTAAGTCGGCGGCGTGGGGGTGTTGGCGGCTGCGGCGGGCGACGACGTTGCGGCAGGCGCTTTTGCGGCCGTAGCCGGCGTCGAGGTGGCGGCCGGCGTTTTAGCCGTTACTGGCGTCGGTGGCGCCTGTGTTGAAGCGGGCGGCGTGGCGGCTGCAGGTGCGCTGCCGGCGTTCGTGGCGCTGGTCGCGCCGGCCGCAGCCGGTGTCGCGTTTTCGGGATTTGAAGTGTTCGGTGCCGATTTCGCCGCCGGTGCCGGCGTCGGCGCCGCTGCCGGAGCCGGTGTGGTGGTGGCCGCCGCTGTTGCACTGGAGCCGACCGCAGGCATCGCTGTCGCGTAGGCGCTCAACGGCGCCGCCAACGTCATCAGGCTCGCACAACCGAGCGCCAGCACCGCACGCCGCCCCGCGCGTCCGGCCTTCAGCGAAGACATCCCGAAGGTGTCCGAAACCGGGCGCGCCCCGCGCTTTGACTGACGCACCGTCACGACCGGGTTCTCCAGGGCGCGATGCGCAGCAGAAGCAGCATGCCGGGCAGCCCCAGCGCGGTACACACAATGAAATAGTCGAACCAGCCGATCTTTGCGACCACATAGCCGCTTGCCGCCGATGCCAACGTGCGCGGCACGGAAGCCAAACTCGTGAAAAGTGCGAACTGCGTGGCCGTGTAGCGCGGATCAGTGGTGCTGGCGATATAGGCGACGAAGGCAGACATCGTCAGGCCGGTCGCAAAGGTTTCAAGGCCGTAGACGAGCGCGAGCGCCACCGAGCGCGGATCGAGTTGGACGGTCCAGTCGATGCCGAACACCGAAAGCAGTTTCGTCGTACCCTGGCTCAGCCCAACCGCGATGTCATAGACGACAGCCAATCCAGGCGAGGTTGGGCCAATATGCGCGAGCCACGCGAAGCCGAGCGTCGACACCATCTGCAGGACGCCAAAAATCCACAGTCCACGGCCGATGCCAATACGCATCAGCCAGATCCCGCCGACGATCCCACCCGCGAGACTCGCGCCGAACGCGGTAGTCTTGGCGATCACGCCGATTTGCGTGCGCGAGAAACCGATGTCGAGAAAGAATGACGTCGATAGCGTGGTGGCCATCGTGTCGCCGAGTTTGTACAGAAAGATGAACGCCAGTACAAAGAGCGCGCCGCGCCAACCGTCGCGCTGGATAAATTCGCGGAACGGCAGCACGATCGCATCACGCAGGTTTTTCGGCGGCGCGCCGTGTATCTCAGGCTCGCGCACCACCAGCGTCATGATCATGCCGGGCAGCATGAAGGCGGCGGTGACGATGAAAACGGTGGTCCACGGCAGATGGTCAGACAGAATCAGCGCCAGCGAACCCGGCACCAGTGCGGCAATCTTGTACGCGTTCACATGCACCGCATTGCCGAGACCCTGCTGCGTGTCGCTCAGCAACTCACGCCGGTAGGCGTCGATCACAATGTCCTGGCTCGCGCCGAACAACGCGACCAGCGCCGTCAAAGCCGCTACCGTCCAGATCGAATCCTTCGGCGACACGAAACCGAGCGTGGCAATCGCACCTGCCACCAGAATCTGCGTGACCAGCATCCAGCCGCGCCGTCTGCCCGGACGCCAGCCCGGAAAACGCGGCACGTAGCGGTCCATCAGGGGCGCCCAGATGAATTTCCAGGTGTACGGGAACTGGATCAGCGCAAAAAGGCCGATTTCCTTCAGATTGACGCCTTCGGAGCGTAGCCACGCCTGCACCAGATAGACGAGCGTGAACAGCGGCAGTCCCGACGTAAAGCCGAGAAAGACGCAGATCAGCATGCGCGTATTCAGGAACGCGCGCCAGCCGGGATGTTCTTCGTGAGCGGTAAGTGCAGGCGCCTCGTGCGGCGGGTTCGACATGTGGATAAGTGGCGTTAGCTTTTCTTGACGCGATAGACCGCAAGACTACCACGCCAGTTCACGCCCCATCGCACCACCTGGCCTTCGTGCAGCACCACGCGGTCGAGGATCTCGATGCCGACTTCCGGCGCCAGCGCCTCGAAATCCTTGATCGTCAGCACCCGCACGTTCGGCGTGTTGTGCCACTGGAAAGGCAGCGACTTCGACACCGGCATGCGGCCCTGCAGCACGGACAGCCGATGCGCCCAGTAGCCGAAATTCGGGAACGAGACGATGCATTCCTTGCCCACCCGCACCGTCTCGCGCAGGATCGCGGCCGTCTGATGAATGGTTTGCAGCGTCTGCGACAGAACCGCAAAATCGAAGCTGCCGTCCTCGAACAGGCGCAGGCCGTCTTCCAGATTCTGCTGGATCACGTTGACGCCGTTCTGCGTCGACGCCAGCACGCCGGCGTCGTTGATTTCGATGCCGTAGCCCTGCACGTCCAGTTCTTCGGTCAGGAGCGACAGCAGTGAGCCGTCGCCGCAACCCAGATCGAGCACGGTGGCGCGCGGTTCAACCCAACGGGCGATCGCGCGGAAGTCCGGGCGCAGCGCCAGATAATCGAGTGCTCGCTGGTTCATGCGTTCACCTCGTTCGCAATACGTTCGTAATAGGCGCGCATCAGGTTGTGATAGCGCGCGTCGTCGAGCAGGAAGGCGTCGTGGCCGTGCGGCGCGTCGATTTCCGCGTACGTCACCGTGCGCTTGTGGTCGAGCAGCGCCTTCACCAGTTCGCGCGAGCGGGCCGGCGCGAAACGCCAGTCGGTCGAGAAACTGGCGATCAGGTACTTCGCCGTGGTGTGCGCGACGGCGGCGGTCAGATCGCCGTCGAAGGCCTTGGCGGGATCGAAATAGTCGAGCGCGCGGGTGATCAGCAGGTACGTGTTCGCGTCGAAGTAGTCGGCGAACTTGTCGCCTTGGTAGCGCAGGTACGACTCCACTTCGAATTCCACGTCGAAGTTGAAGTTGTACGCGTCCACCGCGCCTTCCGCGCGGCGCAACGAGCGGCCGAATTTCTCGGCCATGTCGTCGTCCGACAGATACGTGATGTGGCCGATCATGCGCGCGACGCGCAAGCCCCGCTTCGGCTTCACGTTGTGCGCGTAGTAGTTGCCGCCGTGGAAGTCGGGGTCCGACAGGATCGCCGAGCGTGCTACCTCGTTGAATGCGATGTTCTGCGCGGAGAGCTTCGGTGTGGATGCGACCACGATGCAATGGCCCACGCGCTCCGGATACATCATGCTCCACGCGAGCGCCTGCATGCCGCCGAGGCTGCCGCCCATGACCGCCGCGAAACGCGTGATGCCGAACTCATCGGCGACGCGCGCCTGGGCGTTCACCCAGTCTTCAACCGTGACGACTGGAAAGGTCGCGCCGTACGGATTGCCGGTCGCCGGATCGAGGCTCATCGGCCCGGTCGAGCCGAAGCACGAACCCAGGTTGTTCACGCCGATCACGAAGAACCTGTTGGTGTCGAGCGGCTTGCCCGGGCCAACCATGTTGTCCCACCAGCCGATGTCCTTCAGATTGTCGGCGTACACGCCCGCCACGTGGTGCGACGCGTTGAGCGCGTGGCATACCAGCACGGCATTGCTACGCGCGGCGTTGAGCGTGCCGTAGGTCTCGACCATCAGGTCGTAACCGGCCAGCGAGCTGCCGTTCTGCAGCAGCAGCGGCTCGGTGAAATGCATTTTTTGGGGAGCGACGATACCGATCGATTCCATTCATTCCGCCATTTAACAAATACAGGGCGGCTAGATTGGCGTCGGCGAAGCACGGAGGAGAAACTGTGTGCGCGGCTGACGACCTCTTTAGCCGCATTTATAGTGAACCGCGGGATCGTATGTTCCCGCTGGCTCGCGCGCCCGCAATCGAGTCAGCAAATCGGCGCGTAATAGGTGTTCAGGGTGCTTCGGACAGCGGTCTCAGGTAGTTCGGCGAGCCGCAGTCAGGCGCAAAGTATAGCGGAAAATTTCACGCGGCAGCGTCGCGGGCGGCGCCTTGCCGCTGCGCCTGCCGCGCTGACTACTGAAGAATCAGCAGCAGTTGCGCGTCGGCGTGTTCGGCGGGCGGCCGCGCAAAGCCGCTGCGTACATACCGATGCCAGCGGCCGATGATGTAGCTCAGCAGCAGGCTCGCGCGGATCGCGGGATCGTAGCCGGCGGGCAGCGGGGCAGCGTGTGCATTGGCGCTCAAGCCGGCGTTTTCCGCCGTGCTTGCGTTTGCCTCCATCTGGGCCAGCCGCAAACACTGCTTCAACGACGCCTCGACTCGTTCCAGCATCTGATTGACCCGCTCGGTCAGCCGTTCGTGCTCGCCGACCAGCGCCTCGCAGGTCAGCACGCGCGTCATGCCGGGATTCTTCGCGGGGAAGTTGAGCAGCATCAGGGCGATCGCGCGGGCTTGCAGCACGCCGTTGCTTTCCTTGTCGGCGATCTGGTTGATCAGGCCGAAGATGGTCTGCTCGATGAACTCGATGAGTCCTTCGAACATTTGCGCCTTGCTGGCGAAATGGCGGTATAGCGCCGCTTCCGAGACGCCGAGCCGGGCGGCGAGCGCCGCCGTGGTGATCTTTTCGCTCTTCGGCGCCTCCAGCATCGCGGCAAGCGTCTGCAGGATATGCACGCGGCGCTCGCCCGGCTTCAGGCGCGGCGCACGCGGGGCGCCCGACGGCGCGGGTTCGTGTTCGGCTACGGCTTCGTCCGGCTTGTCGATCGGCTGCATGGCTGTCGCCCCGTCTGCTATCTCTTCAAACGAACCGAGCGGCTGCCCAGTCGTAGCGATTTTAACGAACGAATGCATCGATCGACATAGTGCGGCCGACCGGTGCCCGGCAGACGCGTCGGCACGCCGTCCGCGTGCGGCTTGCGCGGCAGATGGCCGGTGATCCACACGGTGCGGATGCCGAGCCGCCGGTAGTTCTTCAGATGCGAGCGCGTGTCTTCCACGAGGATCACGTCTTTGAGCGAGACGTGCGCGTCGTGCATCGCCTTTCGCAGCATCGAATGGTCGGGTTTGGCGCGCCAGTGGCGGCGATCGCGCATATGTTCGATCGCAATCACCTGTTCGAACAGACGCTCGATGCGCAGTTCCGAGAGTACCGCGCGCGCATAGGCCTCGGGGGCATTGGTCAGCACGATCTTGCGGCCGGGCAGCGATGCGACGAGGCGCGCGACGCCGCGTTCGTGACGGATCATCGAGCCGAGATCGGGAAACGTGTGGACGACTTTCAGGAAGTCGTTCGGGTCGAGCGGATGATGGCGTGCCAGACCGAGCAGCGCCGCGCCGTAGCGTTGCGTGTAACCGGTGCGCAGACGGTTGGCTTCGTCGATGTCGACTCCCAGCGAGTCGATGATGTACTGCGTCATGCCCTGATTGATCGCCGGAAAGATCGCGTGCGAGGCGTGATGCAGCGTGTTGTCGAGATCGAACAGCCAGACCGGACTGCCGCCTGCGATGTGCGGACGACGGCGTCGGGAAGTGGGGGTGCGCATGATGGAGGACGCCGTTCAGGCGCGGACAGTCGCTTCACGCAGCAAACGCGGACGACGCTTCGCGATGCGGAAGGCGATAAAAGAAGGGAGAGCGTTTTTGCGCCAGAGGGCGGCGCGTTGTGTATCGCTTGAAGCAGCGGCAGTGCAACTGCACGGCCCACATGGCACGCCTGATTGGCATACCGTGTGGGCCGGGTTTGAGGCAGGAATCAATGCGAGCGGATCATCGTGCCGAACGGCTGTTCGGTGAGAATTTCCAGCAGCACCGAGTGCTCGATGCGGCCGTCGATGATGTGTACCGAACGTACGCCGCTCTTCGCCGCATCCAGCGCCGACGAGATTTTCGGCAGCATGCCGCCGGAGATCGTGCCGTCTGCGAACAGGCCGTCGATTTCGCGCGCCGACAGATCGGTCAGCAGATTGCCTTCCTTATCCATCACGCCCGGGATGTTGGTCATGATGACCAGCTTTTCGGCGTTCAGCACAACCGCCAGTTTGCCCGCGACCAGATCCGCATTGATGTTGTACGACAGGCCGTCTTCACCGAAGCCGATCGGCGAGATCACCGGAATGAAGGCGTCGTCCTGCAGCGCTTTCACGACCGCGGGATTGATTGCCTCGACTTCGCCGACCTGGCCGATATCCACGTACTGGCCCGGATTGTCGCGATCCGGCATCTGCATCTTGCGCGCGTGGATCAGGCCGCCGTCTTTACCCGTCAGGCCGACCGCGTGGCCGCCGAAATGGTTGATCAGCGTGACGATGTCCTGCTGCACTTCGCCGCCGAGCACCCATTCGACGACTTCCATCGTCTCTTCGTCGGTGACGCGCATGCCCTGAATGAACGTGCCCTGCTTGCCGATTTTTTTCAGCGCCTGGTCGATTTGCGGACCGCCGCCGTGCACGATGACCGGATTGATACCGACCAGTTTCAGCAGAATGACGTCGCGCGCGAAGCCTTGCTTGAGTCGTTCCTCGGTCATGGCGTTGCCGCCGTATTTGATGACCACGGTCTTACCGTGATACTGGCGAATGTAAGGCAGCGCCTCGGCCAGGATTTCAGCCTTCAGGGTGGGCGCGATCTGCGAAAGGTCAGGGATCTCGGACATGGCGGCAGGCTCAGGCACGGAACAGTTAAAACACGGCGAATTGTACAGGACTGGCGCGCTGCAACAGGGTTTTCGATAGCGGCGCCGGTGACGGGCGGCGCCGGCTTTGCGCACTGCGCAATGAGCGGCCCGAAGCGGCGAGCGACAATCAAGCTTACCGCCGTTCAGAACTGCCTGTGAATTGGCCGAACGGCCGACTCACGGCGGCGCGCGAGTCGTGGCATCATTTCCTGATCCAGGCTGAAGCGAGATCATCCGGCCCCTCATGAAACCGTCAGCTTCCCGCTCCGCAAGCAGCGCGCTTTGCCCGCGCTGCGGTCATGCATTCGATTGCGCCATGCATGGGGTGCCATTCGACTGCTGGTGCCGTGAGATGCCGGCCCTGCCGGCAGACCGGCTAGATCCGTCCGGCCGCTGCCTGTGTCCTGAATGCCTTGCGGCGGAGATTGCGCGAGCCGTGCAGCCGAGGCCGGGAGCCGGTTCAGTTTGAACGCGGCGCGGCCCTGATGGCCGCTTTGCAGTCCATGGCGGCCTATGCCGCGTGGTGCCGGGCCGCAAGCGCGCTCAGATCACGTGCAACAGCTTCCAGCGCCGGATCCCATTGGCTGAACTGCGGCTGCCTGTAGAGCATCGCACTCGGATACCACGGGCTGTCGGGCCGGTCGAGCAGCCAGACCCAATGCGGATTGACGTCGAGCAGCACCCATGTGCGCCGGCCGAGCGCGCCGCTCAGATGCGCCACGGACGTGCAAACCGTGATGACGAGATCGAGCGCGCTGACAAATGCGGCTGTGTCGTCGAAGTTGGAGAATTCGGCGGTGTGGTCCGACATTGGCAGGCCCGCCGCCCGGGCGGCCGCGACATCCGCCCCGGCACCCGGCTGCAGCGAATAGAACGCCACGCCCTGCATGCCGCCGAAATGTTTTGCATAGCGCTCCCAACCTACCCGTCGGAATGGGTTGCGCTGATGGCCAAGGCTGCCGGTCCATGCCAGCCCGACTTTGAGCCTTGTTTCGCCGGCAAGTCTCTGTTGCCACGACGCACGCGCTGCAGCGTCCGCACGCAAATACGGAGTCGCAGCGGGGATCGTCTCCTCGCGCGTGTCGAATATCAAAGGCAGGCTGAGTAACGGGATTTCGTAGTCGAACGGCGGTAAAGATTCGACGCCACCGCCGGCCGAAAAATCGTCCACATGATCGCCGAGGCTGCGGGCGAGCAACGCACCCATCTGCGGAAATGAATTCCAGACGAGACGGCCACCCTCGCGATGAACGCGCTCGGCCAGCAGTGGGATATAGCGGCTGAACTGCAAGACGTCGCCCATGCCCTGTTCGCCCCACACCAGCAGCGTTCTCCCAGCGAGCGGTTCACCTCGCCAGGTCGGCGCCGGCATTGCCGGACGGTTGCCGCCCAATTCCAACGAGCCATCCCAACGCGCTTCGTGGGTTTGCCAGCCGTGCGCGTAATCGCCGCGCATGAGCTGCAGCATGCTGAGATTGGAGCGCATAGCGGCGTCGTTGGGCGCTAACGCGCAGGCGGTTCTTTCGGCGTGCTCCGCTTCGTCCCAGCGTTGCGCTTCACGCAGCGCCAGCGCATAGTTGTTGTGCGCCAGCGGGCTATGCGGCGCGCATTGCACGGCTTTTGCGCCGGATTCGAGCGCGCGCAGGAGATTCAAATTGGCGCGGCTCGCCTGAGTGAGATTGGTCCATGCGTCGCCGTTGCCGGGTTCGTCATGAACTGCACTTTCCAGTAGTGCGAGTTGCTCGTTGAGGTCGCCGCCAGTGAGCGCGAGGGCGCCAGCGAGATTGTTGCGCAGCCGCGGCAGTTTCGGATCGATGGCGAGTGCGCGACGATAGGGCGCGATTGCCTCGCTATGCCGGTTTGCCATTTGCAGCACGTAGCCGAAACGGAAGTGTGCAAGCGCGCGGTGGGGATCGAGTTGGGCAATAATGGCGGCGAGTTCGATCGCGTCGTCGTGACGATGTTCTGCGAGCAAAGTGATGACGAGCGAATCGATGGACTCGTCGTCGAGCGGGTGGCGTTGTGCAGCGGCATCGAGCCATCTGGCCTCTGCTTCTGCGGTGCCGTTTTGCCGGGCTGCGGCGGCATGTCGCAGGAAAGTCAGGAAAGCTGATGAGGCAGGGATCTCGCAATCAGAGATTGGCAGCATGGATGAGTTTGGGTGGCGCGAGAACGGATGATGAGCAACCGGCTCGCACAACGCTGTCGCAAAATTCCATGTTACCGACGCAAGGCCGTGAGGTAAGTCAGACTAGTCCGAACAGTTAAACTAAAGTCATGCATCGTATAACTAACACCGGCCGCGTCAACCTCGGTCATCTGTTCTGGCTGCGCAGCCTCGCCATCATTGGCCAACTGGTGACGATTGCGTTTGTGCAGACCTTCTTCGGCGTGCACTTGCCGTTGCCCGCGATGTTGCTCGTGATCGCTCTCGAAGTGATCTTCAATGGCCTCACATGGTGGCGTGTCTCGCAGCAGCGGCCCGAGTCCAATCTCGAACTGTTCGGCCAGATCTGGGTCGATCTCGGCGCGTTGTCGGCGCTGCTGTTTCTTTCCGGTGGCACTACCAATCCATTCGTTTCGCTGTACCTGCCATCGCTCGCCATTGCTGCCGCCGTGTTGCCATGGCATCTGATGGCGTGGCTCGCCGCGTTCGCCGTGGCCTGCTACGCCGTGCTTGGCTTCGATTCCGTACCGCTCAATCTCGACAACCCGGCGAACCTGTTCGACTACTTTCGCGCCGGCATGTGGGTGAACTTCATGGTCAGCGTTGGCCTGATTGCGTGGTTCGTCGCACGCATGTCGCGCGCTCTGCGACTACGTGACGCAGCGCTCGGAGATGCGCAGCAGCGTTTGCTTCACGATGAACGGGCCGTCGCGCTCGGTGTGCAGGCCGCCACTGTCGCGCACGAAATCGGCACGCCGCTGTCTACAATTGCGATGTTGTCCGAAGAATTGCGCGACGCCGCGCGAACCGACAAGGGGCTCGCGCCATACAGCGCCGACCTGGATCTGCTCGAGCAGCAAATGACGCTGTGTACTTCGGCGCTTGCACGGCTGCGCAGCCGTGCATCGACCGCGACCAACCGGCAAACGGTCAGCGAATGGCTCGAGTCGTTTGGCGAACAATGGCGCTTGCGTCATCCGCATGTGATGTTCGAACGGATCGGCGTGCCGCCTGAGGGTGTCAGTCTTGACGATACGGTTGCCGTCAGTCAGATTCTTACGATTCTGCTCGACAACGCCGCGCGTGCGAGCCGCGATCACGTCACGCTGTCGTGCACGCTCGCGGCGCGCGGCGACCAGATCGCATTCGAAGTATGCGACGCAGGCCCTGGTATTCCGGCCGCGTTGCGCGGGTCGCTCGGCACGATGCCGGTCGACAGCACACAGGGTGGACACGGCGTGGGCCTGTATCTGGCGTTTTCAGCGGCGGCACGTCTGAAGGGATCGATCGAGCTGGCCGATGTCAGTGAGATCAAGCCGCGTGGTACGCGCGCAGTGTTGAGACTGCCGCTTGCGGCGCGCAAATTATCAGGTGCGGGCCGTCAAGGCACTACGCCATCCAACACGGAGAAACAGGCATGAGCGATATGAATTTTCTGGTGATCGACGACGATGAGGTGTTCTCCGGCATCCTCGCGCGCGGTTTGACGCGGCGCGGTTATACGGTGGCCGAAGCGCACAACGCGGATGAGGCGATCAAGTTGGCGAACCAGCAGAAGTTCAGCCAGATCACGGTAGACCTGCATCTGGGTAATGATTCCGGTCTCACGCTCGTCGCTCCCTTGCGTGATTTGCAGCCTGACGCGCGCATGCTGGTGTTGACCGGTTATGCCAGCATCGCCACGGCGGTGCAGGCTGTGAAAGACGGCGCCGACAACTACCTGGCGAAGCCCGCCAATGTGGAGACGATCTTGTCGGCGCTGCAAAGCGAAGCGAGCGCGCTGCAAGCCGAAGAGGCGATTGAACATCCCACGCCGTTGTCGGTTGCGCGCCTGGAGTGGGAGCACATTCAACGTGTGCTCGCGGAGCACGGCGGCAATATTTCGGCTACTGCGCGCGCGTTGAACATGCATCGTCGAACGCTGCAGCGGAAATTGGCGAAGCGGCCGGTCAAGCAGTAAGTGCGGAGGCGTGCTCGCCTTTGCGGGCCGGAAAACAAAACGGGCTGTCTTTCACAAGACAGCCCGTTTTTTTACGCCTCACACATGATCGGCTGCGTGCGAGGCGAGCGGCTTTAACGCGGCGTTAGTATCGACATCGACGCCAGCATCGGCATCGACGTCTACATCAGCATCACAGCACGTAGCGCGACAGATCCTCATCTTCCGCCACTTCGTTCAGCGCGCGATCGACATACGCTGCGTCGATCTGCACCGTCTTGCCCGAATGATTGCCGGCTGCGAACGAGACATCTTCAAGCAGTTTTTCGATCACCGTATACAGACGGCGTGCGCCGATGTTTTCGGTCTTCTCGTTGACCGAGTACGCGATTTCGGCCATGCGGCGAATGCCGTCGTCGGCGAATTCGAGGTGCACGTCTTCGGTGGCCAGCAATGCCTGGTATTGCTTCACGAGGCTCGCGTCGGTCGACACCAGAATCGATTCGAAATCGCCCACCGACAGCGAATCCAGTTCGACCCGAATCGGGAAGCGGCCTTGCAGTTCCGGAATCAGATCGCTCGGCTTGGCCAGATGAAACGCGCCACTCGCGATGAACAGAATGTGGTCGGTCTTCACCATGCCGTACTTGGTGTTGATCGTGGTGCCTTCGACGAGCGGCAGCAGATCGCGCTGCACGCCCTGACGCGACACTTCGCCACCGCCTGCTTCATTGCGCGATGCGATCTTGTCGATTTCGTCGAGGAACACGATACCGTTCTGCTCGACGTTCTGCACCGCTTTGGCTTTCACCTCTTCGTCGTTGAGCATCTTGCCGGCTTCTTCGTCGGTGAGGACCTTCAGCGCTTCCTTCACCTTCAGCTTGCGGCGCGTTTTCTTGCCGCCGCCGATGTTCGCGAACATCGAACGGATCTGCTCGGTCATGTCTTCCATGCCCGGCGGCCCCATGATGTCCATGCCGACTTGCGGTTGTTCGACGTCGAGTTCGATTTCCTTATCGTCGAGCAGACCTTCGCGCAGGCGCTTGCGGAAGGTCTGGCGCGTGGTGCTGCCTTCGTCGGCGGTATCCGCCGCGCTCGAACTCGCACCGAAACCGACCGGGCGGGCGCTCGGCAACAGAATGTCCAGAATGCGATCTTCAGCCTGATCTTCAGCCTTGGTCCGCACTTTGCGCATTTCCGTTTCGCGCGTCTGCTTGATTGAGATCTCCATCAGATCGCGCACGATGCTGTCGACGTCGCGGCCTACGTAACCGACTTCGGTGAATTTGGTGGCTTCGATCTTGATGAACGGTGCGTCGGCCAGTTTCGCCAGACGTCGCGCGATTTCGGTTTTACCGACGCCAGTCGGTCCGATCATCAAAATGTTCTTCGGCGTGATTTCCTGACGCAGCGGGTCTTCAACCTGCTGACGGCGCCAGCGGTTGCGCAGCGCCACGGCAACCGCTTTCTTCGCGCGGCCTTGGCCGATGATGTGTTTGTCGAGTTCTGAGACGATCTCGGCAGGGGTCATAGTGCTCATCGTGGGTCCTTACTCGATCGTCTCGATGACGCGGTTATGGTTCGTATAGATGCACATGTCGCCGGCAATCTCCAGCGACTTCTCCACGATCTCGCGCGGCGACAGCTCGGTGTTGTCAACGAGCGCCTTGGCCGCGGCTTGCGCGTAAGCGCCGCCCGAACCGATCGCGCAGATGCCGCCTTCCGGATCGAGCACGTCGCCGTTACCGGTAATGACGAGGGTGGTGGTGGCGTCCGCCGCGATCAGCATCGCTTCAAGGCGGCGCAGCATGCGGTCGGTGCGCCAGTCTTTGGCGAGTTCGACGGCGGCGCGGGTCAGATTGCCCTGATGTTTTTCCAGCTTCGCTTCGAAGCGGTCGAGCAGCGAGAAGGCGTCGGCCGTGCCGCCGGCGAAGCCGACCATCACCTTGCCGTTATAGATGCGCCGGACTTTCTTCGCACCGCCTTTCATGACGATGTTGCCCAGTGTCACCTGGCCGTCGCCGCCAAGCGCGACCTTGTCGCCGCGGCGCACGGAAACGATCGTTGTGCCGTGAAATTGCTCCATATGCGTTCCTCTTTGCAAAACGGGTAGGACACGGCAGCACAAGGTAATGCACCACCGCATGAATCCTGGAAGCGGACGGCGCGCAACGCTGAAACGATCAACCGGCCGGCGCGCGCTCGTGCAACGCATGTTCAACTTATTTTAGGGCGTGCGCGGTCATATCAAGAGCCGGCAAACGGCATAAGACAAAAACACGGGGTTCAGAGCGGGGGATTGTGCGGAGGCGCACACAAAAGAAAAAAGGCGCACAGATCACCGTGCGCCTCTCGACGAAGCAGCTTAAAAGGGCGCGGAGCCGAAGCCGCGCCGTTGGCGTTCAGTCGCCGAACAGCTTCTGGCGCAGTTCGCGGCGTTCCTGCGCTTCGAGCGACAGGGTTGCCGTGGGCCGTGCGAGCAGACGCGGAACACCAATCGGCTCACCGGTTTCTTCGCACCAGCCGTAGTCACCCGAATCGATGCGCGCGATCGATTGCTGCACCTTCTTCAGCAGCTTGCGCTCGCGGTCGCGCGTGCGCAGTTCCAGCGCATGCTCTTCTTCGATCGTTGCACGGTCGGCCGGGTCCGGCACGATTACTGTTTCGCGCAGGTTCTCGGTCGTCTGGCCGGCATTGCGGAGAATGTCCGCCTGCAGCTGTTCGAGCTTGTTCTTGAAGAAAGCGAGCTGATCCTCATTCATGTAATCCTTGTCGCTCATCTTCAGGATTTCGGCTTCAGTCAAGAGTCGTTTCGTCGTCATCTGGCTTGCTTCTTCAATGTGAGGCAAAACTCTTACATAGTGCCCGCACTTTCGTATTGCCCGCAAAGGCGCCACGAGGACGCTGAGCGCTGGGCGGGCACGGACGATGGGCTGTCGGTGACGCCGAAGCGCCTTGCGCCCACGCGCCGGGCGTCGCTACGCCAATGCGGGGCCGAACTCCTCTGGAAACCGTTTCTCAAATGCTCCTGAGGCATTGCTTGCCGGCAGCGAGCATTGTCTGCTGTGCCAGCCGGCATTGTCGGCGTGAGTTCCGGATAAGATTTTCCGGCGCCGTTTCAGGCCCGGCGCGGAATACGCGCTGACCGGGCAATTCGTTGTCATTCTCCAGTGGGCACGTATTGTAACTGAATCACAATCCAGCACCGCAACTGGTGAAAATACCCCGGCGGCGCACTGATATCCCGAAAATATAACGCGCGCACGGTCAAAAAGCGATGGTCGTGCACGCTTTAATACAGCAGGGTTTTCACGTGCTTTTCACACAGCGGACATTTCAGCAGGCTTTCGGGGCGCTCCTCTCGGTATTCTGCAGACGATTACCGCGATGCCCGCCGGACACACGCTCATGATTAGCGCGCTCCAGCATGCCGCGTGCCGTGCCATTTGCCTGACCCAGTAAGGCGCGGCACACGTGACGCTTACGCCAGACAGGCGTCCAGGCCATCGGTGATCAGGTCTTGCGGCAGTTCGATGCCGATGAACACCATCTTGTTGGTCTTCTTCTCGATCGGCTGCCATTTCGCGGCCAGATCGCTGCCCATCATCTGGTGCACACCCTGGAACACCACCTTGCGGTCGACGCCCTTCATATACAGCACACCCTTGTAGCGCAGCAGGCGCTCGCCGTAGATCTGCAGGATGCCGCCGAGGAAGTCCTCGAGTTTGTTCGGATCGAACGGACGGTCGCTGCGGTAGACGAACGATTTGATCTTGTCGTCATGGTGCGCGTGATGGTGATGCGCGTGATCGTGGCCTTCGTGGTCGCACTTGCCGTGATCATGATCGCAGTTTTCGTGATCGTGATCGTCGTGATCGGCATGGGTGTGGCCGTGCTCGTCATGCGCGTGAGCGTGGCTGTGAGCATGTTCGTCTTCAGCGAGGAAGTCCGGGTCGATTTCGAGCTTCGAATTGAGGTTGAAGCCGCGCAGATCGAAGATTTCCTTGATGTCCGCTTCGCCGAAGTTGACGACCTTGATCGCCGCACGCGGGTTCATGTGCAGCAGGCGATGGCGCAGATCGTCCAGGTGCTTTTCGTCGACCAGATCCGACTTGGTGATGAACAGGCGATCGGCGAAGCCGACCTGGCGTTGCACCACTTCGTGCTCGTCCAGTTGATGGTTCGCGTGCTTCGCGTCGACCAGCGTGATGATCGCGTCGAGCAGGAATTCGTTGGCGATCTGGTCGTCCATGAAGAACGTCTGCGCGACCGGGCCCGGATTGGCGAGACCGGTGGTTTCGATCACGACACGGTCGAAATCCAGTTCGCCGGACTGCTTCTTCGCCGCCAGATCGCCGAGTACGCGCGACAGGTCGCCACGGATCGTGCAGCAGATGCAGCCGTTGCTCATCTGGATGATCTGCTCGCTCGTGTCTTGCACGAGAATTTCGTTATCGATGTTCTCTTCGCCGAACTCGTTTTCGATCACGGCGATCTTCATGCCGTGCTTTTCGTTCAGGATGCGCTTGAGCAGGGTGGTTTTGCCGCTGCCGAGAAAGCCGGTCAGGATGGTGACTGGGATCATATTGGTCGCCTTGTACGTGAGTCTGTGCGTAATCGAATTTACAGCGCGAATGTGCAACAGCCGCGCAAGCTGCGGCGAATGCGTCTGCGAATCCGGTTTGCCGGGCGCGGCAGCCTGACGGCGCGCGACCCGATCTAGCCGGATATTGAAACATATCTGTCAAGCCGGCGCTGGCAGCGGGGGCGAACCCCTTCGCGGCACGTGGGAAATAACCCTGAAGCTATGGGCGATCAGGCAATTTGCAACAGCAGGCCTTTCAGGTATTCGCCTTCGGGGAAGGCGGTGAGCAGCGGATGGTCGACCCCGGCGCCGAGGCGCTTGAGAATCCGCGCATCGACACGCGCATCGGCCGCCGCGCCTGACACGATCTTCTGGAACAATTCGGAGTCGATCGCGCCGGAGCAAGAGTAGGTGAACAGCAGGCCGCCCGGGCGCAGCAGCTTCAGGCCGGTCAGGTTGATGTCCTTATAGGCGCGCGAGGCGCGGTCCACGTGTTCACGCGACGGCGCGAATTTCGGCGGATCGAGCACGACCAGGTCGAAGCGTTCGCCTTCGTCGTACAGGCGGCGCAGGGTTTTGAACGCGTCGGCGTCGAGCCAGGTGGCGCGTTCGGCGTCGAAACCGTTGGCGGCCACGTTCTGCTGTGCGATCGCGAGCGCGTCGCCGGACGAATCGATCGACACCACGCGCTTTGCCCCGCCTTTCAAGGCCGCCAGCGAAAAGCCGCCGGTGTAGCAGAAGCAGTTCAGCACGTCGCGATCCTTCGCCAGCTCCTGCACCAGCAGGCGGTTGTCGCGCTGGTCGACGTAGAAGCCGGTTTTGTGGCCGTTGCGCACGTCGACGTGATAACGCACGCCGTTTTCGCTCGCGATCAGCGCTTCCGACGGGGCTTCTCCGGCCAGTACGCCGGTGATCTGCTCGAGCCCTTCTTTCTGGCGAATCGACACGTCCGAGCGCTCGTAGACGTTCGGGCAGCCGGTCGCGTCGGTCAGCGCCGCGACGATCGCTTCCTTCCATGCTTCGACGCCCGCCGCCATGAACTGGCACACCAGCTGGCTGCGCTGGCCTGCGTCCTCAGCGACGTAGTGATCGACGATCAGGCCAGGCAGGCCGTCCGCTTCGCCGAAAATCAGCCGCACCGCGCCGGTGTTGTGCACCATCGTTTGACGATGCGCGAGCGCGCGCTGCACGCGGCGCTTGAAGAACGCGTGATCGATCGGCTCCATTTCGTCGAAGCTCCACACGCGTGCGCGAATCTGCGAATGCGGGCTGTAGGCCGCGCGGGCGAGGAAGCGGCCGTCGTGCGCGCGCACCAGCACGGTCGCGCCGGGCGCGGGATTGCCGTCGACGCGATCGATCACGTTGGCGTAGACCCACGGATGGCGGCGCAGCAGCGATTTTTCTTTCGACGGTTTGAGCGTAACGGTATTCATCAGGGTGTCAGCAGGAGCAGTAAGCCGCGTGGACAAAGAGGCACACGGCAGGTGAAGCGAAGGCGGAGACCGCAAGCCGCAAAAAGCAAAGAGCGGAATCAGTCGCGTTTTTTGGCGCGCGGATGCGCCTGATCGTAGACGTGCGCGAGATGCTGGAAATCGAGCGCGGTGTAGACCTGCGTGGCGGTGATGCTGGCGTGCCCGAGCAGTTCCTGCACGGCCCGCAGATCGCCGCTCGATTGCAGCACGTGCGTGGCGAACGAATGCCGCAGCACGTGCGGGTGCACATTGGCGGGAATGCCGGCGACCAGCGCCGCGCGCTTCACGCGATCACGCACGACATTCGGCGACAGCCGATTACCGCGCGCCGAGAGAAACAGCGGATGCGGATCGTGTTTCACCATCTGATCGCGCACCGCGAGCCACGCGTTCAAGGCGTCGATCGCTTTGCGGCCGACCGGCACGATGCGGCGCCGGTTGCCTTTGCCCAGCACTTCGACTTCGGCGGAGTCGAGCTTGAGCCAGCCCGCGGAGCGGTAGCCGTCGGCGTCAGCAAAGCGGGCGTCGAGGCCGACCAGTTCGGACAAACGCAGGCCTGACGAGTAGAACAGTTCGAGCATCGCGTGGTCGCGCAAACCTTCGGGCGTCGCAGCGGGCGGGCTTTCCATCAGGCGTGTGGCGTCGTCGACGGAAAGCGCTTTCGGCAGTGCTTTGGCCTGCTTCGGCGCCCGCACGGTGGCGACCGGGTTAGCCGGCAGATCGACGCGACCCGCGAACCAGCGGTAAAACGCTCGCCAGCACGACAGCCGATGGCTGATCGAGCGCGCCGTCAGGCCGCCGGCATGCGCCCGTGAAACCGCGCCGCGAATATCGACAGCGGTGAGGCTTTCGAGCGGCCGGCCTTTGGCCAGCAGCTTGAGCTCTTCGAGTTCGTGCGTGTAGCCGCGCAGCGTATGCGCCGACAGTCGCCGCTCATGTTCGAGATTCGACAGATAGGCGGCGATCGGGTCGGCTTCGGTCACGATGGCCTTTGGCGGGATCGGCGGACCAGCGGCTTTAGCGCGGCAGCAGACGGCTCAGCGCCGCGCTTGCCAACGCGCCGATCTGCGTCAGGAAATCGGTCGCCATGCCGTCGTGGAAGCGGCGGGCGTCGGCCGAACCCATAACCAGCAGGCCGAAGGTGGACGCTTCTTCCTTGCCTTCGGGGTCGCGCAGTGCAAGCAGCGCAATCGACTCAGTGGCGTGCGCGGACTCGCCTGTACCGCCTGCGGACCCGTCGTCGCTCACCGCCGACACCGCCGGCACCAGCCACTGCGCCGCTTCGAAGCCGGTGTTCGCGCCACAGTACGGCGTGGTGAGGCTATTCGCGAAGATTCGCACTTCCTCGCCGACATGGCGCGCGAACTCAGCCTGTGCATACGGCTCGGAGACGTCCCACACGCGCAGTGCGGCTTGCGGCACGTCGAAAATATCGCGCAAGCCGTTGGAGATCGTGCGCGGCAACGCGTACGGATCGCGCTCGGCCATCACGCGGATGGTCCAGCGATTGAATTTCGAGGCGATGCTGTCGTTTTCGTGACCGTAGCGCAGCAGCTCGGCCAGACGCCGTTCGAGATGCTTGTTCTTGTCGCGCAGCATTTCCATCTGCCGCTCCTGCAGCGACACCGCGGCTTTGCCGTGCGGGTTCGCAAGCCGGATCGTCGCGAGCATTTCCGCGTGTTCGGCGAAGAATTCGGGGTTGGCGAGCAGATATTCGGCGACTTCGCGATCGTTCATGGTTTCGGCTAAAGGACTACGGGACGACGCCTTCGGGCGGCGCATCGGTCATGAGTTCGGTCGGCCGGTGAAAGCGTTGTTTCGTCCGGCCTTTCATCGGCTTCTTCATAGGCCTGTTCGAGGCCACGTGTCTGGTACTTCCTGGGCCGATCGCTCGGCCGCTGAATCGGGTAGTGCGCTGGCGCGGGTCAGTCGGCCAGTTCGATCTCGCCTTCAAAAACGGTTGCTGCGGGGCCGGCCATCAGCAGCGGCGCGCCGTCTTGCGTGCTGTCCCACGTGATGGTCAGCTTGCCGCCGTGCGTGTGCACCTGCACCGGCGCGTCCAGCAGCCCGCGGCGAATGCCGGCAGCGACTGCCGCGCACGCGCCCGTGCCGCACGCCAGCGTTTCGCCGGCGCCGCGTTCGTAGACCCGCAGCTTGATCTCGCTACGGCCGACGATCTGCATGAAACCCGCGTTCACTCGCTGCGGGAAACGTGCATGCCGTTCGATCACCGGACCCTCGACGAGGACCGGAAAATCTTCAACATCGTCGACCACTTGCACCGCGTGTGGATTGCCCATCGACACCACCGAAATCCAGCGCGTCACGCCGTTCACGTCGAGCGGCCAGAGCGTGTCCGCACCCTCGCGGCGGCCTTCGAGGCCTTTGGTGGCGAACGGTACGCGCTCCGGTTCGAACACGGGGGCACCCATGTCCACCAGCACCTCGCCGTTTTCCTGCATGGTCAGCAGGATGGTGCCGTTCTGCACTTGCACGCGCACGCTGCGCTTGTCGGTCAGGCCGTTGTCGCGCACGAACTTGACGAAGCAGCGCGCGCCATTGCCGCAATGCTCGACCTCGCCGCCGTCGCAATTGAAGATGCGATATCTGAAATCGACGCCGTCCACGGTGGGCTTCTCGACCAGCAGCAACTGGTCGGCGCCGACGCCGAAATGCCGGTCCGCGAGCGCGCGCACCTGCACCGGCGTCAAGTTGACCGGTTGGGTGTAGCCGTCGAGCACAACGAAGTCGTTACCCGCGCCGTGCATTTTGGTGAATTTCAGTTTCATCGCGCTATTGTAAGTGACGCGCCCGCAGGTGGGCCGAACGCCGTTTTATTTAAGCGTTCGGGCGCTTTTTTCGAAGGCCGCTCAGTAGACGCTCGGCTCGCCCGGCGGCCGGGTCTTGAAGCGCTTGTGCACCCAGTAGTACTGCTCGGGGATCAGCGGAATCTGCTCTTCGAGGAAGGCGTTCATGCGGCGCGCGTCGGCGTCGTCGTCGCCGGTGGGATAGTTGTCCCAAGGCTTGAAGACCTTCAGCCGGTAGCCCTTGTAGTTCGGCAGCACCTCGCCGATGAACGGTACGACTTGCGCATGGCCGACCCCGGCGAGCCGCCCGACGGCCGTCAGCGTGCAGGTCGGTACGCCAAAGAATGGCACGAACGTCGAATTGCGTGCGCCGTAGTCCATATCGGCGCCGAGCATGACCGGCTTGCGGTCGCGCAACCAGCGCAGAACGATGCGCGCACTGTCGGCGCGGCTTGCCATGTCTGCGCCGAAGCGGCCGCGCGCGGCGATCGCCACGTCGTCGAGCACCTTGTTGGACATCGGCTGGTAGAGCGCGCCACACTGCCGGCGCAGCGCGTGATTGATGAACACGGAGCCCGCCTCAATGCCGACGAAATGCGCGCCGAGCAACAGGGTGGGCGGCATGTCGGGGTCCAGCAGATCGATCTCGCTATCCACCTGCACGAGCTTCTCCAGCTTCTTTGCGGACCCGAACCACTGAACGCTGCGTTCGACATAGCTGCGGATCGCGTGGCGGAAGTGTTTCTGCGCGATCTCTTCGCGATGCTCGGCGCTCCACTCCGGGAAACACAAGCTCAGATTGATGTGGACGATGCGCTTACGGTTGCTGGGGATCTGATAGAGCAGCCAGCCCAGCCCGTCGCCCAGTCGCGCAACGAAACCGTACGGCAACAATGCCAAAAATTTCAGCAGTCCAATGGCCAGGTAGGCACCAACACGACTTAGCATGCCTCCCCTCCGTGTAGGGCGTCGAGCGACGCTTTGCTCAAGAAACCTGAAGACGGGTCGAAATACACCACGGGTGATCACTCTGTGACAATCGAAGGAAGTCGCTATAATAATGGCTTCGCCGAGTTAATAGACAACTTGCGGGGCGAAGCTGGCGGGTGCGATCCATGGGATAGGCCCCCTGCCGGTAAGGTAATCCGCTAAAGCGTCGCCGCTTCAAGGCTCCCGAAGCTGGCTACGTGAAACTCAACCGTAACCACACAACAGGAGTCTGCAACGTGGCAAACGACTATCTCTTCACTTCCGAATCCGTCTCCGAAGGCCATCCCGACAAAGTCGCGGACCAGATCTCGGACGCAATCCTCGACGCCATCCTGACCCAGGACAAGTACTCGCGTGTCGCAGCCGAAACGCTGTGCAACACGGGTCTCGTCGTGCTGGCCGGTGAAATCACCACCACCGCGAACGTCGATTACATCCAGGTCGCGCGCAACACGATCAAGCGCATCGGCTACGACAACACCGATTACGGTATCGACTACCGCGGCTGCGCGGTGCTGGTGGCTTACGACAAGCAATCGCCGGACATCGCCCAGGGCGTGGACCGCGCGCACGACAACAACCTCGATCAAGGCGCCGGCGACCAGGGCCTGATGTTCGGTTATGCGTGTGAAGAAACGCCGGAACTGATGCCGCTGCCGATCCACCTGTCGCACCGTCTGGTGGAGCGTCAGGCGAATTTGCGCCGCGACGGCCGTCTGCCCTGGCTGCGTCCGGATGCGAAGTCGCAGGTTACCGTGCGTTATGTCGACGGCAAGCCGCATGCGATCGACACGGTCGTGCTGTCCACGCAACACTCGCCGGACATCGATCTGGCCACGCTGCGCGAAGCCGTGATCGAAGAAGTCATCAAGCCGACGCTGCCGGCTGACCTGATCAAGGGCGACATCAAGTTCCTGGTGAACCCGACCGGCCGGTTCGTGATTGGCGGCCCGCAAGGCGATTGCGGTCTGACGGGCCGCAAGATCATCGTCGATACGTACGGCGGCGCGGCTCCGCACGGCGGCGGTGCGTTCTCGGGCAAGGATCCGTCGAAGGTCGACCGTTCGGCGGCTTATGCCGGCCGTTATGTCGCGAAGAACATCGTGGCGGCTGGTTTGGCGTCGCGCTGCCTGATTCAGGTGTCGTACGCGATCGGCGTTGCCCAGCCGACCTCGGTCATGGTCAACACGTTCGGCACGGGCCGCGTGTCGGATGCAACGATCACGCGTCTGGTGCAGGAGCATTTCGACCTGCGTCCGAAGGGCATCATCCAGATGCTCGACCTGCTGCGCCCGATCTACGAGAAGAGCGCGGCTTACGGTCACTTCGGCCGCGAAGAGCCGGAATTCACGTGGGAAGCCACGGATAAGGCTCTGGTGCTCGCCGAAGCAGCAGGCACCGAACCGGTTGTCGCGCTCGCCGAATAAGCGCACGCAGTCCGCTTCAGCAAAAAACCCCGCTGGCGCAAAGCCGGGCGGGGTTTTTTTATTGCCTTCGAATCCGCTGTACGGTGGGGTGATGACGGCGTCAACGCCGCAACGGGATGTGCTCGCTGTAGCTGGAATGCGGACGTGGGGCCGTTCGAGGCTAAATTGGCGCCTCGCTCAACGGCTCATTCATCTGCTGATTCAGCGGCTCGCAAACGCGAACGCAAACCAGCCGGTGCTGCCGCTCGTCGACATCCGGCGCGGGCGGCGGCTCGTACTTTGCGGGGCGACGACCGGCGCATTGCGCGTGGCGGTGAGACGCAGCGGCGTCGGTTTGCGCAGCAGCGTGCGCAGCGAAAAGCGGCGCGAACTGCCTTGCAGGCGCAGTGCGGAGAAGAAGGTGTGGAACCACGTGCGAATGCCGTCGACCGCTTTGGCTTCGCGCCATTGTTCGCCCAAGGCGCGAGTGCGGGTGGCATGGTGACGCAGTGCACGCACGACATGGCGGCGCGCCGGACGCGCCGCTTTCAATGCGGCGCGGGTAAGACGGGTGCTCAGAAGAGTATGCATGGCTTCACAAGTAGGCAACGTGTCGCGCGGCGGAGTGTGCGCCAGAAGGAGCACCAAATGTGCCAACGGCGGTGTCGCGATGGACGGCGCGAAAGCCCGGAATTCGACTGGAAAGGACACGGAGGACGGCGGAGTCGGCCTTGGCGGCCTGTGCGTGCCGTAAAAGTGCGGGAGGAACGATCAACATGTGTGCAGGCTACACGCGATTCATGACGTCAGAAAGTCGGTTTTTACCCTGCGAATACGGGTTTTTACGAGGTGAACGCGATGTGCGTGTTTACGGGGTCGCGCCCTTTGCGGTCGATTTTCGTGCGTGCGTGCCCTGACAGCGTGCCATGCAAACCGCGCATTCGCGTGAAAGTAGTGCGTAAGGTCCTGGCTTCCCGACAGGTGAAACAGCGCACGGTCCGATCGCGCCCGTTTTACAATCGAGCATCAGTCAGTCGAAAGTAACGGAACACCATGTCACTTCACTCGAAGAAAGAGCAGATTCAAACGTTGCGGGAGCAGGGATTTGTCGTCGTGCCGGGACTGGTTTCGCCCGAGCGTTGCGCTGAACTGAAGCAGATTGCGGAGCGCCAGTTGCAGGAAGCGGCGGCGCCGATCGAGTTTGAAGCGGATCTGCGGTATCCGGGCGCACCGGAATCCAAACACGCGCCGGGCGGGCATACGGTTCGCCGCCTGCTGGATGCGTACGGGCGCCACCCGCATTTTGCGCAATGGGCGACCGCGCCGGAAATTCGCGGCTGGATGGAGTTGTACTTCGGTGAGGAGCCGCGCCTATCGCGGGCGCATCACAATTGCATGATGACCAAGCACCCTGCCTATGGCAGCTTGACCGGCTGGCATCGTGACGTGAGGTATTGGTCGTTCGAGCGTGACGACCTGGTGTCGGTGTGGCTCGCGGTCGGGTCGGAAACGGTGGATAACGGCGCGTTGTGGTTGGTGCCGAAATCGCACAGCGCGGTCTTCACGTCCGACCGCTTCGACGAGGCGAAGTTTTTCCGCTCCGATCTGGAAGAGAATCAGGCCTTGATTCGCACCGCGGTTTCGCCCGAACTGAAGGCCGGCGACGTGGTGTTCTTTCATTGCAACACGCTGCATTCGGCTGGCAAGAATCTCAGCGATCAGGTGAAATTTTCTTTGGTGTTCACCTATCACGGGGCGAGCAATGTGCCCCTGCCGGGATCTCGCTCGGCGGCCAAGCCCGAAATTGCCTTTTAGGTTTTTTTGCCTTGCGCGGCGCGGATGTCCGTTGGTCCGGCGCCGCGCAGGCAATGAACGCTCTACCGCTTGCGTCCGGAAATAGCCACCCCGGTCAGGCCGGCAATCGTCGCGATAACGCCGCCCACAATCAGCACGATCGCCTTGTTGGTCGGAGATCCGGTGAACACGCGGGACACTTCGCTGCTGACCGAGTTGAACGCCTGACCGCCGAAATACAACAACACGATACCGCCGACAATCAGCGCGATTGAAATCGCCTTCGTCATGAACCCATCCCTCCGCTAAGCTTTGATCGGCCAAAGTGTAGGGGAGCCGCAAGCCGTCGTCCATCCCGCATAGTGGGCGCCTGCACGCATCACGGCGATTGGCTACCATAACGGTCTGGCCTCACCCATACCTGAATATAAAACCTGCACGCCTCCCGCAGCATGTGATTTCCTCACGCCCGTGATCGCCGGGCGACTTCAACATCAAGGACACTAGCAATGGCTTACGAAGCAGCTTC
This sequence comes from Paraburkholderia sp. SECH4, assembly GCF_030511745.1. Classification (NCBI taxonomy): domain Bacteria; kingdom Pseudomonadati; phylum Pseudomonadota; class Betaproteobacteria; order Burkholderiales; family Burkholderiaceae; genus Paraburkholderia; species Paraburkholderia sp. SECH4. The sequence goes on along the minus strand of NZ_JALOCP010000028.1, from coordinate 7,864 downwards.
AGAACGCTATTCGGACATGCAATACCGCGTCTGCGGCAAGTCAGGTCTCAAACTGCCGGCACTGTCGCTGGGCCTGTGGCACAACTTCGGCGATACCACGCCGATCTCCACGCAGCGCGACATCCTGCGCACGGCCTTCGATCTGGGCATCACGCACTTCGACCTCGCCAACAACTACGGCCCTCCGTACGGCAGCGCCGAAACCAATTTCGGCCGGCTCTTCAAGGACGATTTCAAGCCGTATCGCGACGAACTGCTGATTTCGTCGAAGGCAGGTTGGGACATGTGGCCGGGTCCGTACGGGCAAGGCGGTGGCTCGCGTAAATACGTACTCGCGAGTCTCGATCAGAGCCTGCAGCGCATGGGCCTCGATTACGTCGATATTTTCTATTCGCATCGTTTCGATGCCGATACGCCGCTCGAAGAAACCGCCGGTGCATTGGCGAGCGCCGTGCAGCAGGGCAAGGCGCTGTACATCGGGATTTCGTCATACTCGGCCACCAAGACGCTCGAAATGGCGAAGCTGCTCGCTGAGTACAAGGTGCCGCTCCTGATTCATCAGCCGGCGTACAACATGCTCAACCGCTGGATCGAACAGGAATTGCTGGACACGCTCGAGAAAGTCGGCGCGGGCGCCATCGCGTTCACGCCGCTCGCGCAGGGCTTGCTCACCGGCAAATATCTGAACGGCGTGCCGGAAGACGCGCGCGTCAACAAGCCGGGCGGCGGTTCGTTGAAGCAGGAGCATTTGAGCCCACAAAACATCGAGCACGTGCGCAAGCTCAACGACATCGCGCAGCGTCGCGGACAAAGCCTCGCGCAGATGGCGCTCGCCTGGGCGCTGCGCGATCCGCGCGTCACGTCGGTGCTGATCGGTGCAAGCCGCGCGGAACAGGTGCGTGAGAACGTCGGCGCGCTGAAGAACCTCGCGTTCTCGAAGGAGGAGCTGGCGGAGATCGATCGCTACGCGACCGAAGGCGGCATTAACCTGTGGGAAAAACCGTCGACGGATCAGGCGATCTGATCCCGTGGCGTTTCAGGTTGTAGCGACACGCCTTAGAAACGAAGAAAGCCGCCCGTGAGGCGGCTTTTTTTCAACGCAGTTCAAGCGCACACGCTTCCCGCGCAATGGCCGAAGCGACTGCGTTCAGTCGACCGAACCATCGGCGAAGCGCACAGACCGCCTTCGCCGGACCCCGTTACACTAGCGCAGGCAAGCCTTCGACCAGCACGACCGCGAACACCACGCCGATTAGCGCGCCAAGCACGCGCAACGCGTTGTGCCGAAATTCCGTCTTGCAGGGGAGCGCGCCGACAAACAGGGCACCGGCCAGCGCCATCGGAATGACCAGGATTAAATCGCCAATCGTGAAGTAGGTCGTCATACCCGTCTCCTTATGTAATTCCAACGCGGGCAGCGGCTCGATTTCTGGAGTCATGCACTGCCAACGGTCGATTCGAGTATAGGCGACGGTTAGATCAACATAACAACGTCTTGCGGCGCTGCAGCGCGTCTTCGCAGACTGCTGAACCCAGTACCGCAAGGGCCGCCGCGATTGGCGCGTTGCAGCAAAAACCCCGTAAAAAATGAAGTGTTTGCTTACACGGGCCTTACTTTCCGAGCCTGTTTGATGCGCTGCGGATGGTTCTCGCCTTACCGGTGCACACCCCATGCAGGCCACGTTTCACGCTGCGTCCAGGCCATGTTTCCCCAAAGCCGATTAGCAGCGTTCCCTCATACCGTGATCCGTTCGCGTTGACGCAGGCGCGTGGCCGCAACGAGGCCTACGACAAGCAGCACGCCGACCAGTCCGGCGACACCGTTCCAGCCATCACTTGCCCATACGCGCCCGCCATAAGAACCGACCACGCTCGAACCGATGTAATACGCGAGCAGATACAGCGCGGCCGCCTGGCCTTTGGCTTCCTTGGCGAGGCGTCCGACCCAGCCGCTCGCCACCGAGTGTCCGGCGAAAAAGCCGAACGTCACGAAAGCAATGCCGGTCGCAATGGCTGCCAGCGGATGCAGCATCGTGAGCACGAGTCCACATGCCATCAGCAGCAAGCTGGCGGTCAGCACGCGCGCCCGGCCGAAGGTGTCGGCCATGCGGCCCGACCACGGCGAGGCAACCACGCCCGTCAGATAGACGACGAAAATCGCACCGATCTCCGTCTGACTCAGCAGATACGGCGGCGCGAGCAGCCGGTAACCGATGTAGTTGTAGAGCGTGACGAAGCTGCCCATCAGCACGAAGCCGAGCAGAAACAGCAACGGCAAGCCGGGTCGCGTGAATTGTTTGAGCAGGGCGGTGCGGTGATGGGAAAAGCCGAGCCCGCGACGCGGTACGAAATGGTGCGACGGCGGCAGCAAAGCGCGAAACGCGAGCATCGACAAAATGCCGAGTACGCCGATCGTACCGATTGCCACGCGCCACGAAAACAGATCCGCGACCACGCCGGTGATCACACGCCCAGCCATCCCGCCGATCGCTGTGCCACCGACATACAGCCCCATCGCCAGACCGAGTCCATCCGGGTGTACTTCTTCCGCGAGGTACGCCATCGCGACGGCGGGCACGCCACCGAGCGCGAGGCCCTCGAGCGTGCGCAACACGAGCAATTGATGCCAGTGCGGCGCGATCGACACGCCGATCGTCAGCAGCGCCGACAGCGTGAGCGATGCCGTCATCAGCTTGTGACGGCTCCAGCCTTCCGAGACGAAACCGGCGATAAATATGGCGAGCGCGAGCGCGGCTGTCGTCAGTGACAGCGACAAGCTGCTTTGTGCCGGCGTTACGTTGAACGCCGTAGATAATGCAGGCAGCAATGGCTGTACGCAATACAGCAGTGAGAAGGTGGCGTAACCCGCGAACAGTAGTGCGATGCTGGCGCGCCAATAGGCATGCGTGCCGCGTTCGAGATAGGGAATGTCAGGGACGGCAGGCACAGCAGCGGAAGTGAAAGAAGCAGACGAAACAGGAACAGCCGAAGCAGCAGTCCGGTGGGAATCCGGCGATGCGGTCACGAAAAAATCTCCTTGGGGTGCGCAAAGTACTCGAAGAGGCCAAGGATACGCTGGAGAGACTGAACGGGTGCGCGCGCCGCGAGGTCAGCGGACCTGAATACGCTCCTTTCGCGCTGACGGCATGATTTTGATATATCGCCCCGGCTGGGTTTATGATGGTCTCGTTACGACGCTTTACGCCCAGATCATCGGCCCGGCGCGCTGTAATGGGAATAGGGCGAAACGACGGGTGAAGAGCCCCGAGTTCGCGCTTTCCATGGCCCCACAAAACGGGAACAATGACTCGAACCTCTCACGCGTCTTACGCGCAGCAGATTGGGTGCGTACGCAACGTTATCGGCGAAGCGGCGCTTTTATCATCACCTTGACCGGCGCGGAAACCATAAAGCCGGCTATGGGAGAAACGGGGAAACATCATGCAAATCGGTTCCATTGTCCGATCGGTGCATATCGCGGTGCCGCAGGGCGCACGCGGGATTGTCATGCGCATTCTCGGCGACATGGCTATGGTGGCCTGGTATGCCGGCGAACCCGGCACATCGGAGCATCTCAATACTGAACCCTTTTTCCTTGAAGATCTGATCGATACGGGCGAGCAGGTTCGCCCGTCGAGCGCACAGGTGCATTGAAGCTGGTTTGAGTCCGATTCGTGGTGGTTGCAGGTGGCTGTTAGCCGCACGGTGAGCCGACGCCCTCGTCTTTGACGGCGGCGCGGCGCACAATGCGGACATGAACGACGACAATTTCGACCCACAGGACAGCGCCGATAGCGCCTTGCCTTTCGCCCGGCTCAAGCCGGAAATCGTGCTCGACGCGCTCGACAGCGTGCTCAGCAGCGTCGGTGTGTACACCGACGGCCGTATGCTGCCGCTCAACAGCTACGAGAACCGCGTGTACCAGGTGGGCGTGGAAGACGGCCCGCCGGTGGTCGCCAAGTTCTATCGTCCCGAGCGTTGGACCGACGCCGCCATTCTCGAAGAACACGCCTTTGTTGCCGATCTCGCCGCGCGTGAGATTCCGGCCGTGCCCGCGCGTGTTTTCGAAGGCCGCACGCTGCATACCTTCGACGGTTTCCGTTTCTCGATCTTCGAACGCCGCGGCGGCCGTGCGCCCGATCTGGACCGGCGCGATACGCTCGAATGGCTGGGGCGTTTCATCGGCCGCATCCATGCGGTTGGACAGACGCAGAACTACACCGAACGCCCTACGCTCGACATCAACACGTTCGGCTACGAGCCGCGCGACTTCCTGCTGTCGCACGACTTTGTGCCTGACGATGTACGCACCGCCTGGCAGACCGTGGTGAATCTCGCGCTTGAAGGCGTCGAGCGCGCCTTCGAGCGTGCCGGCGATATTCGCATGCTGCGAATGCACGGCGATTGTCATCCGAGCAATGTATTGTGGACCGACGCGGGTCCGCATTTCGTCGACTTCGACGATAGCCGCATGGGTCCTGCGGTGCAGGATTTGTGGCTGCTACTGCCGGGCGACCGCGTCGAGGCTTCGCGCGCGCTGGCGGATCTGCTCGCGGGTTACGAAGACTTCTGCGATTTCGAGCCGCGCGAACTGTATCTCGTCGAAGCGTTGCGCACGCTGCGGCTGATTCACTATCAGGCGTGGCTCGCGCGCCGTTGGGACGACCCGGCGTTTCCGGCGGCGTTTCCGTGGTTCAACACGCAGCGCTATTGGGAAGACCGGATCCTCGAACTGCGCGAGCAGCTCGGCGCGATGGAGGAAGGGCCACTCTGGCCGGTTTGAGCGGTAGCTGTTCTATGGCGCCTGCGACGCCACGCTCGACGATTCCACCAGCGTCGATTTGACAATTACTTCGGCGCGTACGTCGCGCCCGATCGCTTCGATCGCGGGGCGCATCTGCGCGAAGTCGTCGGGCGTGCAGACCTCGCTATCGAAATGGGTGGCGCCGTCGCGCGTCATCGTCACCACGTTGCTGAGCGGATCGAACGTGTACTGCGACTGGAAATCGACGAAGCGGTCCTGGGTTCGCTTCGCTTCCGGCATCTCGAGCACGTGGAAATTCGCGGGCAATGCAATGCGCGCGCGTTCATGCAGCGCCAGGTTGTGGCAGACGAATGGCTGCGTGCGCTGCCGTTCGCCGAGCCAGTAGCGGGTGCCCGCCTCGAAGCCGCCGGCCAGACTGGTCAGCGCCGGAATCGATGCCGCGGCGCCCGGCACCACCAGACTTTCGAGCGTGCCCTTCATCGTGATCGTCAGCGGGCCGTCGGCAACGCTGAGGTCGCTGGTGGTCAGCGTGGCGGTGCCGCGCAGGTTGGCGCTGCGCAGTTCCGCCTGGATCGAGTCCTCACGTTGCGCGGGCGTCTGCGTGCGCAACATCGCGCGCGCCTGTTCGGCTGTGGCACCTGATGCTTCCAGACGATACGTGAAGCTCGCTGAGCCATCCGGTTCGACCTTGATCGACAGGTCGGTGCTGCGCGTAATCAACTCGGTGGCCGGCGTTTGTGCGACCACCCCCTGATTGACGAGGACGGTAGGCCGGTTCATATCGGACGACGGCAAAAAACCGAATTCGACATTCGACGCGGTCGAGTCCGCGTATTGCTGCAAATCCGGCAGCCATGTGATTACGTGATTGATGACACCGTAGCCCGGCACGCTGGGCAGCGTATAGATCGAGCCGCTGCTGATCAAGGCCGGCTCGTTGCGAACGCCGACGGCGTCGAGCATCGCGCCGTACAGCGCCACGTGATCCTTGCAGTCGCCATAACGGTTCGCGAGGATCGCGCTTGCACTGTGCGGCACCACCGAGCCGCGTCCAACATAGATCGCCACATAGCGGACGTTGCGGCGCACCCAGTCGTACAGCGTTTTGGCTTTGTCGTGCGGGGTGTGGTCGCGCGCGGTGAGGTTTTGCGCAAGACGCGTGACGGCCGTGTCGCGCGTGCTCGGGTCGGCGGCGGAGGCCCTGTAGCTGGTGGCGAAAGCGGCGTAGTCCGGAAAGGTCGAGACCATTAGCCGGTCGCCATACGACACGTACGCGATCGAGCCGCGCTCCAGCCGGCTGAAATGCGCCTTGTCGTAACGGTATTCGTAGCGTGTGCGACCGTCGCGCGTAACCGGTTGAAGCGCGGTGAAGCCGCGTGCATCGGCATAGAGCGGCTTGCCGGCGGGCAGGTCGTAGATGAGGTGAAAGTTGTGGGTCGGCGCGAGATCGGGCGGCGTGAAGTCGCTGAATTCGCCCGGCTCGATCGGCTGCTTTTGCGTCTTGCGATAGGTGAGGTGCACGCGCGCGCCGGGTTCGACGGCGGGGAACACGATCACCTTTTCCTGGATGTCCTGAAACATCGGTGCGTCGAACGAGCGGGCTTCCTGCACGTCGCGGATCTGCTCGGGCTGCACGTCGTGACGCACGCCGTCGGCGGTGGTCGTGTAGGCCTCGATGATCAGCACGTCCGCCATATTGCGGTTGAACCAGACGTATTGCTGCGCCACTCGCGCGACGCCTGCTTCGTTGTTCACGCGCAGCGTCATCGAATCGAGCTTCGAGAAGGAGCCGTCGGCGTTGACGGTGAAGGTCTGCGTTTCACCTTCGTTGGTATAGGGATCGTCCAGTTTGGCCGCGATGCTCGCGCTATGAACGCCGGCAAGCCAGCCGAGAGAGGCAAGACAGACCAAAGAGGTGAGGCGCATGGCGGGCAGGTATCCGGAACGGCAACGTTGACGGGATAGCCAGCTAGAGTCGGTTTGCGCCGCCTGGATGTCAAGCGGATACCGAGCATTGCGATTGAGCAAATGCCTTAATTGTGTAATGATATACATTCTCAATTGAAAGGCACCGCCAGCTTTCTGTCACATTTCTCCTCCTCTGTGACTGCCAGCCAGCCTCTCAGCCGGACGGCCTCGACCGCAAGCCGGGTCTGTCCGGCTTTTCTTCTCGAACTTTCCTTTACCGCTGGTGAGAGCGAGCGCTTCGTCGCCGCCCGTCGGCGAGGGTTTAACTTGCTGCGCCTGGAGCATGGATGTGAACGCGCCTGATTCGATCAATATGAAACCTGCTGCTGGTGGTGGCACGCAATACACGGCACATAGGCCGGAGCGCGGCCATCCTCTGATGGACGACGCCGAGCAGGCGGCGTGGCGCCAGCGTTCGCGGCGGGCGAATTTCATCAAGTGGTTGCGCAAGGTGCACGGCTGGGTTGGCCTGTGGGGCGCGGTGTTGGGGTTGATGTTCGGCGCGACGGGGTTTTTGCTGAATCATCGGGGTGGACCGTTGAAGGTGTCGTCCGGTGAGCCGCAGGTCGAGGAGATGCAGATTCCCGTGCCGCAGAAGAAACTGGGTTCGCCGATGGAGATGGCGAAGTGGCTCAAGGGCGAGTTGAAGATCGACGGCAAGCCGGGGCGGGTGAAGCGCGAGCCGGCGCATCCGGTGGCGTGGGGCGATCGCAGCACGATGCAGCCGGAGTTCTGGCAAGTCGGGATTTTTGGGCCTGCTCAGAATGTGCAGGCTGAGTATTGGGTTGGGAATGGGTTTGTGGCGGTGAAACGCACGCAGAATTCGTTTCTTACTACGATGAATAATTTGCATCGTGGTGTGGGGTTAAGTGTTGGGTGGGTTTTGTTGATTGATACGATCGCCGGTGGGATGATTTTGCTTTCTCTGACCGGTGTCTTGCTGTGGACTGAGTTGAATAAGCGGCGCGTGGTGGGTGTTGTGTTGGTGGGCGGCTCAGTGGTTGCCGCTGTGGTTTGTGGGTTAATGTGAGTTGGGTTTTTTCTTTGCCTGCGCGGCGCTTTTGTCCGTGTTCTTGGGGCTTTGGCCTTTCCTTGAATTGTTAGTGGTCTATTAGCGTTGCCCCTGTGCGG
>NZ_JALOCP010000027.1:0-120120 GCF_030511745.1 Paraburkholderia sp. SECH4 | reverse complement strand
TCCGGAGAACTGAAATCGTCCGTTTCTTACATCGCCTTGCACCCACAAGAGTGCGCCCATGTCGGGCGAAAAAAAATCCAGGGCGGTGAAGCCCTGACCGAGGGGATGCTGCTGGTTGAGAGGACCAGCAGCATCCGAAGGCGGCCACCGCGCCTGAGAACGCGGCAGCCGAGTCACAAGATATCGCTGTTTCGGCGTCGCCCGAATTGATGTTTACCGCGTGGCGTACGGCGCGACGGCAGCCATTGCGTAGGTATTGCCCGTGTGCGTTTCCTGACGAAACCCGTGCGCGCGTACGTGCCGGCAACGACGCGCCCCCCTGGTACCGCAACAACAGCGCAGCGAGCGCAAAAGCTCAATGCCAGGCGTTGCTCCAGTGCGGCCAGTAGTGACGGTGAGCCAGTTGCCTGAGCCGCTTTCGGCGCATCTGCTCCCGGTAATAATGAGCGGCGACGAACACGGGTGCCATCGCCAGCACGAACGAACTCATCACGATTCCGACTGCTTCACTCATCGGAACCTCCATTCACGACATGACTTATCGCGGGCACATGAGCCGCGTGCGCTACCGGTTGGTCCATGGCGTGTTCTAACTGGCTTGCGCTGCACTCTTCGCCAAAGCCGGCGCCCGGCTGAACAACATGGGCGAAAACAATCATCGACCGACGCGCGAACGCAAGCGCCGCTTCCCCCCAAGGGGTCTCCTGCGCGGCGCGCGTAGCCTCCACACACCCACTTATCGAACCGGTCAACGCGGCCAGGCGTTCATCAGATTGGTGACGTTGACCGTGCCGATGCCGGTGGCAAAGTTCCAACCAGCACCGGTGCCGTACGCTTTCGAATAGCTGCTGTTTCTCGTTGAGAGGACGCCGTAATTGCCGCTCGGGCGATAGCAATCATTCGTGCCTGAGCAGTTCACGTCAATGTCGCCGAGCGTAATGTCATAGAAGACGCAGTTGCTGGCGACGCCATTGCCGCGACTCGAATTGCAGGTGCTGGTCCCGCCCGACAGATATTCCGTGGCCGCGAGGGAATAGTAGACCGGGTTCGGATTACCCTGCCGGGACCCGGTCGCCTGGTTCACCAGGGCCTGGAACCCGGCCCATATCGGCGCGGCGAATGACGTTCCCCCGCCGCCGGCCCACCCGCTCGGGGCTCCTGTGCAAGCCGCACCGCCATCCGGCACGTCAGAATCGCAGACAATGTAGTAGTGGCCCCAAACGCCGTTGGCCGCGAAGAGTGAGACATCAGGAAGATCACGCACGCCGTCGGCGGGGTTGCCCAACAGCAGAAGCAGCGTTTGCCAGACCGGCTTGGCATAGCCGCGGCACGTTCCGCTCACGACACCGCTCACCGACGGCGCACCCGCCGCACAGCCGCTTGGGCCGCCGCTGCCGCTCGCCGTCGTCAGGTAATTGGCGTTGCCGGTCGGGCTGTTGCAAAAACCGGTCGTGCCATAGGTCGTGCGGTAGCCGTTCGCAGCAGCAATCAGCACGCTGGCGCAGGAATCGTTCCACGGAATTTCCGGGACGTAAGATATCGCCGAGCCATAGGTCGCGGCATTTGCCGCGGTCCAGTAAGAAGCCGTGGTCCGGGCATAGGTGTCGCCGAAATCAGTGCCCCCAACCGCAACGTTGTAGGGTGTCGAGGCAAAGCCGCTGACTCCGATTCCATGGGTGGCATTTCCCAAATTTGCGTCGCAGCTCGCGGCCCCTTCGTCACCGGCCGAGACAAAAACAGAGATGCCGCGGGCCACCGCCTGCTGGTAGACCGAACTGTAAGCGGCATTGGCGGTGGCCCCGTTCATCGCCTCGCATTCGCCGTAGCTGATACTGATTATCGCCGGCGGGTTGCTGCTGTTCACGAGGTTCTGGAGCGCGATCAGGCCGCCAAACGTGGTACTGGTGTCCCCGCAGGACGCGAGTACGACGGCGGCGCCTGGAGCCGCGGCACTGGCCCATTCTGCGTCCAGTTCAGCTTCTCTCTCGTTGCCCGCGACGACTCCGGGATTCGTGCAGTTGTTCGCACCGCTTGCCGGCACCGGATGGATTTGAGTAAAGGAGCCCGACGTGTAGCTGGACAATCCGAAGGTCGAGCGGAAGGTCGTCCAGTCGGCTGGGCTGTAAACGTTGGTGTTCTCGATCACGACGATCGTCTGGCCTTGGCCGGAGATGCCGGAACGAAACATCGGGTTCAGATTGTAGATCGTAGCGAGATCCGCGGGAGCGACTGCATGATAGGTTGAACTGCCACTGGTGTACGTGTATTCGGGTCTGGACTTGAAATTTGTGTGCGGCCGGAAATCATTCAGTGACACGATCCCATTCACCACATCCGAAAGTGCTGCCGGAATTCGGGGATTGCTCATGTTCGCGACATGCCCGACGCCGCCCACGTCGAGCCGATGAATTTCTGTCCTGAACGCGTCGCGGATCTGCCCGGCGGTGCCCGAGAAGTCAATCACCATGCCACCTGCCTGCACGCCGTTCACCGTGAGTCCGTGCCTCGAAAGCCAATTGCTGACCATGCTCACATCGGCGTCTGCCGGACCGAAATTCGCGCGGAATTGCTCGGCCGTGAGCCACTGATGGAAATAGGGCGACTTCGGATCATGGAGTAGATCGATGAAGCGCACGAGAGCCGCTTCGGTCTCGGTTGGGCGCTTGAGCAGAAGCTGCATGTGGTCAAGCGCAAGCGTGTCGTCGACCCGCCCGAGATCGTTCTGCGCGCTTGCCTCGGGTCGGATATTGCCGGCCAGCTCAATGGTCTGCCGCTCGTCGACAACCTGAGTGACGAGCTGCCGTGTCGTTTGCGCTATTGCTTCGGATGACGTACAAACCACAGTGAAAAGAATCAGAACAATGACCCGGAATCTTGATTGGAATCGAGTGAACATGTCGTTTCTCCGTACACGCCCTCGCAACATCGGCCACCCACCTTATGCATCCGAAAATCAGCAGCAAGTCGTATTCGGAGCTTGTCGAGACAGCACCCCAATCATCCAGCCGGGGCAAATTTCAACGGCCTTCCTGAGAGCATTGAGCGTAGGGACGTACATTGCTCGCAGACAACCTCAGGTCGCGGCGACGGCCGCTCACCTTCGACCGCAACTTCCCATGCCACGGAGAGAAAGGCAGTCTTCGCTCTCGTCCTGGCACCGGTCAGTCAATCGATAGTAGGAACCATTGAGCCGCTGTCAAGGCTCCGCCGCCCTATGCCCGTTTGCACGATTCGGCGGGCTCGAATTCACCACGTGTGCACCATCGTGCGGCACGTAACAGGTGCTGAATTCGCCAATAAATTGACTCTTCGCTGTTGCACCACGCGGCAACGACGCCGTTTGATTCCTTCTCCACCCAGCGAACGTCATGCACATTGGATATTTGCCAGAGTTACGCTCGCACAAGGAGCCCCTGCTTCGACATATAGCGTTACGCCAAAGCGAAAAGGTGTTTGAATTGCGCGTTCTTTTTTAACGATTTTCTATCGAACTATTTACGGACAGGCATCGGCATCGCCATATGCACGATTTAAGATTGGATTTCGAAGATAGATAGACCTATAGTACCGGTCACACACGAATGTAAAACACGTCATTGAGCAGTATTCGAAAATGCACCGGGGGCGGGCATGGGTATATTGATCGATGAGGACATCGCGCACATCGAGTGCGTGATGCGTCCGTCGTTATGCGGGTTTGAAGACGGCCCGATTCTGCCAGCCGAATATTGGCGCAGACGGCTCTACCGGTTACTCGACTCGTGCCATCTCACGAAGGTCCAGTTATGCTCGATCGATAGCCTGCTTCTGCAGTTGGACCGGTTCGACGTGGAGCAGCATGATGAGCCGCGCCGTCCACGACGCACCGCACCCGGCAGCAAGCCGAAGGCAGTGCTGTCCCGGCGACGGGACTGCAGATGCTGTACAGGCAGATCGGAGCATCCCCTCGCCTCAGCGTTGCCTCTCGAACCTGTGGCAGAAGCCGATATCGGCGCTCCAGATGCCCATGTCGTCAAGGGCGCAGGGGCGAAGATCTTTTGACACAACCCGGCTTCATTGGATGAAGGTTTTTTTCTCTCTCAACGTACCCCTTTCCTGTCACCTTTTTGGAGCAAGCGATGAATCTGTGGAATCCTGAGCAAAACTCTGTGGGGCAACAGGCTAGCATGGAAGCATCGTTTGCTTTGGCAAACAGAACCGTCGAGATTTTTCAGAAGATGATCGAACTGAATCTGAAAACCGCCAGGTCGAGTATCACCGAAACCAGAGAGGTAGTGTTCGAAGCGCTATCGGGAAACAGTCTTCAAGAATGGGGCGCACTGCACAGTGGCGCGGCGGAACGGATCGCGCCGCAAATCCAGTCGTACTACCGGCAATTATTCGCCATTGCATCAAATTCCCAACTGGAATTTGCAAACGTCATCAATGAGTATGTCACTGGGCAGCAGCGCAAATTGCAGGAGGCGATTGGCGGGGCCGCGCGGCATGCGCCGGCCGCTGCAGAAACCGCCATTACATCCTTGAAGTCTGCGATTGCCGCCGCAGGCACCTGGTACGAGACGACGTACAAGGCCACTCAACAGGCGATCCTCGCTGCAGAAAGCAATGCCGCAGCAGTGAGTGAAGTCGTGTCAAAAACCACCAGGCAGGCGGCCGAACGGGCTGCTCGTGCTACATCGAAGTAGTCGTTCCTTCCGCGACGTACGGCTGTTATGTCCGCATCTGCAGGTCGTCAAACTGCGAAATTCATGGTGTGGGAACGCTCCGATCTTTTCGGAGGCCCGTGCGTCGCTTTTTTCTTTGAATCGACGATCAGGTAACGGAAATGACGAATCAGATCGCCCTTGTCACAGGTGGGACCGGCGGGATTGGCGAAGCCATCAGCATCAGACTGCGCGATGCCGGCTACACGACCATTGTCACTTACTCGCCTAAAAACACAGGCGTCGACGCGTGGCTTGCACGCATGGAAACCCAGGACCGCCTGTTCCACGCCTATGCCGTCGATGTGGCGGACCACGAATCGTGTGCAACGTGTGCCGGAAGAATCCTCGACGAAGTGGGCCCGGTTGACATCCTGGTCAACAATGCCGGTATCACCCGCGATGCCGTTTTCAGGAAGATGGACAAGGTCGACTGGGATGCAGTCATCCGCACCAACCTCGATTCGGTCTTCAACATGACGAAGCCCGTCTGCGACAGCATGGTCGAGCGTGGCTGGGGACGCATTATCAATATATCCTCGATCATCGGTTCCAAAGGCGGCTTCGGCCAGACCAACTATGCGGCCGCGAAAGCAGGCATCCACGGCTTCACGAAATCGCTGGCGCTCGAGGTCGCGAAAAGAGGTGTAACCGTTAACACGATCTCGCCAGGATTCATTGCGACGCGGATGGTGATGGCGGTGCCGCAGGACGTCCTCGAAACCAGGATCATTCCCCAGATACCTGTCGGACGGCTCGGACAGCCCGCCGAAGTCGCCGCGCTAGTCCTGTACCTGTGTTCGCGCGAGGCAGGTTTTCTGACCGGGGCGAATATCGCCATCAACGGCGGCCAGCACCTCCAGTGAGTCGAAGTGCCGACGTCCGGATCAAGGCAACTCTGAGGTTCAGACGGTTAAGCGTGGGGTAGCGAAGCCATCCGTGCCGGGAGGACGCTTGTCTGCGTGACCGTCAATCCGTACATGGTATGCGCAAGGCAAAAGTACATGACCCGCTCTTCGGTCCTCTGTGCGGTCACGCCGGACCGGGTATGCGCATTGCTCGCCTACCTTCGGAATCGCGCCGTCTCCGCTCGCCTGCGCGCCGACGGTAACCAGCCGTTATCGCATCCATGACAGATTCACCCTGCCGTGCAGACTTGTGGTCCTTGTCGGGACGGTCAGTCAAGATATGTTCCGGAAACGGCAAAAACAAAAAACCAGCGTACGCTGTTGATACCTTTCGCATTCAGTCGTGCAATCTTCCGGGGAACCCCGACATGACATCTCACCGTCTGCCTGAGTACCGGCCCGCGCATCGTGGCGACGCTATCAATTCGGCTATTGTCAGTGGCACAATCACCTCAGTTTTTGAAGAGGTCGCACGCCTCGCTGCGACGATTTGCGAGGTGCCGATCGCCGCAGTAACCTTGCCGGATCCTGACTCGAGCTGGCTTCATTCAGATGTCGGGTTATCTGCGGAAGAGTGGACGGCCGCTGAGGCGGCGTTCTGCCTGCTCGTTGCGGGCGACCATCAAGCGGTTGAGGTGGTCGATGCGGCAGACGATCCTCGCGTTGCCCAGAATCCGTTCATCTTCGGTACGCTTGAGATCCGGTTCTATGCAAATACGCCGATCCTTCTCCCGATGGGGCAGTGCATAGGTGTGCTGTCGGTGGCGGCATGCGAGCCGCAACGACTGACTCATATGCAACGTGCTGCTCTGGACAGCCTGGCGCATATTGTCAGCACCTGCCTGCTCAATCCCACTGCGGGTGCCCTCGCCGACGCCCCGTTCGGGAAGGGATTCAATCTGAACACCGCTCCTGAGCCGAAAACAGACCTCGTCGTGCTGGCCAGTTCCAGTGGAGAGATCGGCTACGTTAGCGACGCCTCCGCACGCTATATGGACGGCTCCTCGTCGAGGCTTGCGGGTGCCAACCTGCTTGATACGGTTGCCGACGAGGACCGCGCATCGGTGGCCGCGGCTCTACGTGATGTGGTGACGCGTCGATTGGGTGCGACGCTGGTCGCCCGTATGTCCACGATAAATAATGTCGAACGATGGGTGCGCTGGAACTACCGACCGGTGACAGACATCGACGGACGGATTGTGGCGATCCATGCAGTGGGACGCGATGTTAGTGAACGCAGGCGCGCCGAACAGGCGTTGATCGAGAGCGAGCGGAGGTATCGCGAACTCTACGAACGCACCCCGGCGATGCTTCACTCGATTGATGTGCAAGGCAGGCTCATAAGCGTGAGCGACTTATGGCTTCGCACGCTTGGGTATGACCGGGTCGAGGTGCTGGGGCGGCCGTCATCCGATTTCCTGACACCCGCGTCGCGCGAGTACGCCCGTCAGGTCGTGCTTCCCGAGTTCTTCCGCACCGGTCATTGCCGCAACGTCGAATACGAAATGGTGCGCAAGGACGGCGAAGTGATCGACGTATTGTTGTCCGCCTTTCTCGAAAGGCAGAGCGACGGCGTGCCATGGCGGTCCATGGCCGTGATCGAGGATATCACTGAGCGCAGGAAGGTCGAGGCCACCCTGCTCGAAAGTGAGCGCCGGTATCGCGCGCTTTTTGAGCACATGCAGGTCGGATTCGTATTGCTGGATATTGTCAGCGACGCAACTGCGAAGGTTGTCGATTTCCGGTTCGTCGCGGCAAATCCGGCAATTGCAAGGACAAGTCATATTCCGTCCGATCTCATGATCGGCAGGAAGGTCTCCGAGGTGTTTGCCGGGCTGGCAGACCTGGAATGGGACTGGCTCGGCACGCTAACTGGGGTTGTACTCACCGGCGAGCCGGTTGCGCGACAGGATATACCGACAGCAGCGGACGGCTGGTTTGACATGGTGGCATATCGCCCCGGCCCCAATCAGTGTGCTGTTCTGGTCCTCGAGACCACCGAGCGCAAGCGGATGCAGGCGACCCTTGCCGAACAGCATGAATTCCTCCAGATAACGTTGCATTCAATCGGCGACGGCGTCGTCACAACCGATCCGCACGGTCGCGTCACATACCTGAATCCAGTGGCAGAGCGACTAACGGGCTGGCTCATTGCCCAGGCGCGCGGCCTTCCGCTGGACGATGTATTTGATGCCCGCAACGAATCAACGCGCGTACACGCTCCGAATCCCGTCACGCAGTGTCTGAGTGAGAACCGCGTCGTAGGTAACACTGACAATACCGTCCTGATATCACGGTCCGGTGCAGAACATGCGATCAAGGATTCCGCTGCCCCGATCGTCAGTGCGATTGGCGAAGTTCTGGGTGTCGTTCTGGTGTTTCACGACGTGACCGAAGAACGTCGGCTCACCAAAGAAATGAGCTATCGCGCCACACATGATGCCCTCACGGGGTTGCTAAATCGCGCGGAATTCGAAACGCAACTTAACCGCGTGCTAATCCATGCACGCGAGGCAGGCAGCAAACACGCCATGCTGTACATCGACCTTGATCAATTCAAGGTCGTGAACGATACCTTCGGGCATATCGCCGGCGACCAGTTGCTGCGACAAGTGACGGAACAGGTGGGACAGTGTATCCGGGCAACCGACACACTAGCCCGGCTAGGAGGCGACGAGTTTGGCGTCATCCTGGAGCAATGCGACACGGAGCAGGCCCGTCGGGTCGCCTCCCAGATCTGCGAGCGCCTCGACGAATTTCGATTTGCCTACAACGAACGTCGCTTCCATATTGGTGCGAGCATCGGTCTGGTACCCATTGACGAGCGCTGGCCAACGACTGCGGCCGTGCTTCAGGCCGCTGACAATGCGTGCTACGCCGCCAAGGACGCCGGGCGTAACCGTGTGCACTCGTGGTTCGACGCCGATCAGGCCGTAATCGCGCGGCACGGCGAGATGCAGTGGGTCACGCGTCTGGAGCAGGCCCTCGATGAAGACCGTTTCGAGCTATATGCCCAGCGCATACGGGCGCTTGGTCAGCAGGAGAACCATCTTCGGTGCGAACTTCTGTTGCGCCTGCGCGAGTCTGATGGGACTCTGGTACTGCCCGACGTTTTTCTGTCAGCGGCTGAACGTTTCCACATGGCCTCCCGCATTGACCGCTGGGTGGTCAAATGCGTATTCGCATGGATGACACACCATCGCGACCAGTTGGACCACGTTGACAGTATCGCGGTGAACCTCTCCGGCCAGTCCATTGGTGACCACGCCTTCCATCGGTACGTGAGGGATCTGGCTGACTCATTTCAATTCGACACGCATAAGCTTTGCTTTGAAGTAACAGAGACAGCGGCGATCACGAATCTGTCAGTTGCAACGGAGTTCGTCCAGTCGCTGCGATTGCGCGGCATGCACTTCGCCCTGGACGATTTCGGAAGTGGCGCATCGTCGTTCGGCTACCTTAAAGCGTTGCCTGTGGACTACCTCAAGATCGACGGACAGTTCATCACCAATCTCGAACATGACCCCATTGATCAGGCGATGGTGCGGTGTATCTGCGATGTAGCAAAGGCAGTCGGCAAGCAGACCATTGCGGAATTCGTCGAAACAGCCGCCGTCGCGGCATTGCTGCGAGACATGGGAGCCGACTACATACAGGGGTACTTCGTCCATGTTCCCGCCCCTATGGAGGAAGTTCTTCTCCGCGGGGTTGATACACGTAGTTGACCAACGACAGGACACCCGTCCGGTGAACGGGTATACGATGCGCGTCTCGCCCGCTTCATTTGTTGACTGATCATCCGCCGCAACGCGCACGCGCGCCGTCCCACAATTTACTTGACATCTAAACTATCGACGCCTAAATTACTCTCCAGAGAAAGGTCCACATGGAGAGTCAACATGCGCATCGTATGTATCGGCGGCGGCCCGGCCGGCTTGTACTTCGGCCTGTTAATGAAGGGCCGGAACCCGGCATATGACGTCACGGTGGTCGAGCGCAACCGCCCCTATGACACCTTCGGCTGGGGCGTGGTCTTCTCCGACCAGACGCTCGGCAATCTGCGCGCCGCCGACGCCCCGAGCGCGGACGCGATCCTCGACGCCTTCAACCACTGGGACGACATCGAGATCAATTTCCGCGGCAGGCAGGTTCGCTCGTCGGGCCACGGCTTCTGCGGCATCGGCCGCAAACGTCTGCTGAATATCCTCCAGGCGCGCTGCGAAGAACTGGGCGTCAAGCTGGTTTTCGAAACCCAGGTCACGGACGACACCACCTACGACGCCGACTTGATCATCGCCTGTGACGGCGCCAACAGCGCCATCCGTCAGAAGTACACCGCCACCTACAAGCCCGCGATCGACATGCGCGATTGCCGCTTCGTCTGGCTCGGCACAAAAAAGCTCTTCGACGCCTTCACATTCGCCTTCGAAGAAACCGAGTTCGGCTGGTTCCAGGCCCACGCCTACCGCTTCGACGATCAGACCTCGACGTTTATTGTGGAAACACCGGAGCGCGTGTGGCGCGCCGCCGGTCTCGACGAAATGAGCAAGGAAGATAGCATCGCGTTCTGCGAGAAGCTGTTCGCCAAGTATCTGGATGGCAACCCGTTGCTGTCGAACGCCGCGCATTTGCGTGGGTCGTCGCAATGGATTCGCTTCCCGCGCGTCGTCAACGAGGAATGGGTTCATTGGCGCGGTAACGCCGATGGCACGCAAACGCCGATCGTACTGATGGGCGACGCCGCGCACACCGCGCACTTTTCGATCGGCTCGGGCACCAAGCTCGCGCTCGAAGATTCGATCGAACTCGCCAACAGCATGGGCGCGCATCCGGGTGATTTGCCCGCTGCGTTGCAGCACTACACGGATGTCCGCAGTATCGACGTATTGCGCATCCAGAACGCCGCGCGCAATTCGACGGAGTGGTTCGAGCATGTCGACCGCTATACGTCGTTCGAACCGGAGCAGTTCGCGTATTCGCTGCTTACGCGCTCGCAGCGCATTTCGCACGAGAATTTGCGGGAACGTGACGCGACCTATCTCTCGACGTTCGAAGACTGGCTCGCACACCGCTCCGGCATTGAACGCGCGCCTGAAAAGCACTCCGTTCCGCCAATGTTCACGCCCTTCACGTTGCGTGGCGTCACCCTGAAAAACCGCGTCGTCGTCTCGCCGATGGCGCAATACTCCGCCGTCGACGGCATCGCCGGTGACTATCACCTGATGCATCTCGGTGCCCGCGCCATGGGTGGCGCCGGGCTGGTCATGACGGAAATGACTTGCGTGTCGCCCGAAGCGCGCATCACGCCCGCTTGTCCCGGCATGTACGCGCCGGAGCATCTCACGGCATGGAAGCGAATTGTCGATCTCGTGCATAGTCAATCGGACGCGAAGATCGGCATTCAGCTAGGGCACTCCGGCGCAAAAGGCTCGACACGTGTAGCGTGGGAAGGCATCGACCAGCCGCTTGACGAAGGCAACTGGCCGCTCGTGTCCGCTTCGCCGCAGCAATATTTAAGCGGCGTCAGTCAGACCTCGCATGAAGCCACACGAGACGAACTTAAAGAAATCGAAGCGCAATTCGTACGCGCCACACAAATGTCCACTGAAGCCGGCTTCGATTGGCTCGAACTGCACTGCGCACACGGCTATTTCCTCTCGAGCTTCCTGTCGCCGTTGACGAATCAGCGCACCGACGAATATGGCGGCTCACTTGAAAACCGTCTGCGTTACCCGTTGCAGGTCTTCAAGGCGATCCGCGCTGTCTGGCCGCAAGACAAACCGATTTCCGTGCGTATTTCCGCTAACGATTGGGTCGAAGGCGGCACCACGCCCGACGACGCCGTGCAAATTGCTCGCGCGTTCAAAGCCGCAGGCGCGGACATGATCGACGTCTCGTCGGGCCAGGTCAGCAAGCAGGAAAAGCCCGTGTTTGGCCGCATGTTCCAGACGCCTTTCGCCGACCGCGTGCGCAACGAAGCCGGCATCGCAACCATCGCCGTTGGTGCGATCTCGGAAGCGGACCACGTGAACAGCATCATCGCGGCGGGCCGTGCCGATCTCTGTGCGATCGCGCGGCCGCATCTGGCCAATCCGTCGTGGACGTTGAATGAAGCCGCAAAAATCGGCTATCTGGACGTGACGTGGCCGAAGCCTTACACGGCAGCCAAGTCGCAACTCGAGCGCAATCTCGAACGCGAGCGTGCACAGGCCGCCGCGAACGCAGGCTTGTCGCCGCAAGAACGCGCGCAACGCGCTGAAGGAACCACGTGAATACGCCCAACACGACCCTCGCAGGACAGCACGCTGTCGTCACAGGCGGCGGCAGCGGCATCGGCGCGGCAGTGGCCGGAGCGCTGTTGCACGCTGGCGCTCGCGTCACCCTGATGGGACGGAACGCACAACGTCTCGATGCGCAGCGGGAGATTTTCAACGGGCTCGGCGAGGTCGCCTGCATCAGCGTCGACGTCACCAGCGAAGAATCGGTCGAGAAGGCATTCGCACAAGCCGGCGCAATCGATATCCTCGTCAACAACGCCGGCCAGGCGCAAGCCGCGCCCTTCACTCACACCGACATGGCGCTCTGGCAGCGCATGCTCGACGTGAACCTCACCGGCGTCTTCCTCGGCACGCGCGCCGTGTTGCCCGGCATGCTCGAGCGTGGCCACGGCCGCATCGTCAATGTCGCGAGCACGGCGGGGCAAATCGGCTACGCCTACGTCGCCGCTTACTGCGCCGCGAAACATGGCGTCATCGGCCTGACGCGTTCACTCGCGCTGGAAGTCGCAACCAAGGGCATCACGGTCAACGCCGTCTGCCCCGGTTATACAGAAACCGAACTGCTGCATGCATCGCTCGAACAGATCACCAGCAAGACCTCACGCACCGAACAACAAGCGCGTGAAACCTTGCTGCGCACGAATCCGCAGCGTCGTTTCGTGAGCCCGGAGCAAGTCGCGAACTCAGTGCTTTGGCTCTGCCAACCCGGCTCGGACGCGATCACGGGTCAATCCATTTCCATCTCCGGTGGAGAAGTAATGTGACCAAGTTATCGAACTTCAAAAAGACTACGACGGCTGAAACAAAGCCGCCGCGCAAAGGCGTCGCCAAACCAGCGGAGAACGTCGTGGATCTGGAAATGAGTACCGGCGCCGATAGTCACATGGGCCTGCGTCTATGGTTGCGCATGTTGACCACAACCAATCTCGTGCAAGCCGAACTGCGCAAGCGCCTGCGCAACGAATTCGACACCACGTTGCCGCGTTTCGATTTGATGGCACAACTAGAACGTCATCCGGGAGGCCTGAAGATGACCGAACTGTCGCGCCGTTTGATGGTGACGGGCGGCAACGTGACCGGCATTACGGATCAGCTCGAAAAAGAAGGTCTGGTTTCGCGTGGCACCGATCCCAACGATCGCCGCTCGATCAGCGTGTGCCTCACACCCGCGGGTCGCAAGGCGTTCGACAAGATGGCCATCGCGCATGAGCAATGGGTTGTCGAACTGTTCGGCGGCTTGAGCCTCGACGAAAAATCGCGCACCCATCAGCGCCTCGGCAAACTCAAACAACATCTGCTCGACAGTCTGAAAGACTGATCCGCACCGAACTGGAGACACTCATGACACGATCCAACGCCGACGCGCTGCTAGCCGGCAACCGCCTGACACTCGCCGGTTACGAGGCGCGGCACTTCGGCTGGTCGGTCGCCGACAAGGTCGCGACGATCACGCTGAACCGCCCCGAACGCAAAAACCCGCTGACGTTCGAATCGTATGCGGAGTTGCGCGATTTGTTCCGGCAACTCGCGTACGCGACCGACGTGAAGGCAGTCGTGATTCACGGCGCAGGCGAGAACTTCTGCTCCGGCGGCGACGTGCACGACATCATCGCGCCGCTGATCGATCTGCCGATGCCGGAACTGTTGCTGTTCACGCGCATGACCGGCGATCTGGTCAAAGCGATGCGTCACTGCCCGCAACCCATCATCGCCGCAGTCGACGGCGTCTGTGCCGGCGCCGGTGCGATCCTGGCAATGTCGTCCGATATGCGGCTCGGCACCGCGCGCAGCAAGCTCGCGTTTCTGTTCTCTCGCGTCGGCCTCGCGGGTTGCGATATGGGCGCTTGCGCGATCCTGCCGCGCATCATCGGTCAGGGACGCGCCGCCGAATTGCTGTTCACCGGCCGCTCGGCGAGTGGTGACGAGGGCCACGCATGGGGCTTCTATAACCGCCTGTGCGAACCGGCAGCGCTCATCGCAGACGCACAGAAGCTCGCCGCCGATCTCGTCGCCGGTCCGACCTTCGCGCACGGCATCACGAAGAAGATGCTGCACCAGGAATGGAGCATGAGCATCGACGAAGCGATCGAATCGGAAGCGCAAGCACAGGCAATCTGTATGAGCACGCGCGATTTCGAACGTGCGTATAGCGCGTTTGCCGCGAAGTCCCGCCCTGTCTTCGAGGGAGATTGAATTGAGCACCAACAGCGATCTGGATCTGCACAGCGCACTGGCCTGGCCGTTTTTCGAACCACGCCATCGCGAACTGGCTGCGGGTATCGAAGCATGGTGCCGCGCGAATCTCTCGCACGTAGAACATGACGACGTCGATGCAACCTGCCGCCGCCTGGTCCGTGAACTCGGTGCAGCGGGCTGGCTGAAATACGGTGTCGGCGGCGTTGCCTACGGCGGGAATGGCGACACGATCGACACGCGCGCGGTGTGCCTGCTGCGTGAGACGCTCGCCAAGCATTCCGGTCTCGCGGATTTCGCCTTGGCGATGCAGGGACTCGGCTCTGGCGCGATCTCGCTCGGCGGCACTCATGAGCAAAAGACACGTTATTTGCCACGGGTCGCAAATGGCACGGCTATCGCCGCCTTCGCTTTGTCGGAACCGGAAGCGGGATCGGACGTCGCTGCGATGTCCCTCTCAGCGCGCGAAGACGGCGACTTCTACGTACTCGACGGCGACAAAACGTGGATCTCCAACGGCGGCATCGCCAACTTCTACGTAGTGTTCGCCAGAACCGGCGAAGCGCCGGGCGCACGCGGCATCACCGCCTTCATCGTCGATGCCGACACCCCGGGTCTGGAAATCGCCGAACGCATCGACGTGATCGCGCCGCATCCGCTAGCGCGTTTGCACTTTGCCGGCGCACGCGTGCCGCGCAGCCAGATGCTCGGCGCACCCGGCGAAGGTTTCAAACTCGCGATGCGTACGCTGGATATTTTCCGCACCTCGGTGGCGGCAGCGTCGTTGGGCTTCGCGCGTCATGCGATGGCTGAAGGTCTCTCGCGTGCGGCGTCGCGCAAGATGTTCGGACAGACGCTCGGCGATTTTCAGTTGACGCAAGCCAAGCTCGCGCAAATGGCATTGACGATCGACAGCAGCGCATTGCTGGTCTATCGCGCAGCCTGGCTGCGCGATCAGGGCGAACAGGTCACGCGTGAAGCCGCAATGGCCAAGTGGCACGCAAGCGAAGGCGCGCAACAGGTGATCGACGCCGCCGTGCAACTCTATGGCGGCATGGGCGTGCAAAGCGGCACAGCCGTCGAGATGCTCTACCGTGAAATTCGTGCGTTGCGGATCTATGAAGGCGCGACTGAGGTGCAGCAGTTGATTGTCGGCCGCGACCTTCTGAAGGCGCACGCCGCGGAAGCCATCAAGGACGCAGCGAAATGAACGCGACCTTCGAACGACCTGTCCGTATCCGCTTCCAGCACTGCGATCCGGCCGGCATCGTGTTCTTTCCGCAATATCTGGTGATGACCAACGCGTTGGTCGAAGACTGGTTCAACGAAGGCATGCAGATCGACTATGCGCAAATGATCGCGCAACGCCGGGTCGGTTTGCCGATCGTCAGACTCGATTGCGAGTTTTCGCGGCCGAGCCAGATGGGCGAAACGATCACGCTGTCACTCAGCGTCACGAAGGTCGGGCGCCGCTCGATCAGTATCGAGATCGTCGGCCAGCACGGCGACGAAATCCGGTTTCGCGCGAAACAGGTGCTGGTAACGACATCGCTCGAAAGCGGCACATCCATCGACATTCCCACAGACATCGCGAGCGCGCTCGCGGCGTTTGTCCCACAGCCTGAATCCATCGAGGCGCATCGCTCATGAAAAAAGCTCTCCTTCCCGCCGGTTGGATCAAGCCGCGCGGCTACGCGAACGGCGTTGCCGCAACCGGCACGCAGGTGTTCATCGCCGGCCAGATCGGCTGGGACGAACAGGCGCGTTTTCAGACCACCGACTTCGCGCAGCAGGCGATTCAGGCGCTCAAGAACATCCTCGCCGTCCTGCACGAAGCGGGCGGCAAGCCCGAGCATCTGGTCCGGCTGACGTGGTACGTCACGGACAAGCGCGAATACCTCGCCTCGCTGAAAGATATCGGCCGTGCGTTTCGCGAGTTGATCGGCGACTACGACATCGCGATGAGCGCGGTACAGGTCGTTGCATTGATCGAAGACGAAGCCAAGGTCGAGATCGAAGCCACGGCAGTGATTCCGCAGTAAGCACACGAAACACGCAATAGCCAGCCACCAAGCCAACCGAAGCGCATTCAGCCGGCTCAACGCCCGGGAGACCATGATGGAACCGTCAGCACACGTCGATACCTTCGCGCGCGACAATCTTCCGCCGCAGGATCAATGGCCTGTCTTTCTGCTCGACAACCCGGACGTTGCTTACCCGGCGCGCTTCAATTGCGCGACGGAATTGCTCGACAGAACGATCGAAGCGGGACATCGCGACCGTCCGGCGATCTGGTCGGACGTGGATGGAAAACCGCAGGCGACCACTTACGGCGAGTTGCTCGCCTTGGTGAATCGCAGCGCGCACGTGCTGGTCGATGAAATGGGTTTGCAGCCTGGCAACCGCGTGCTGTTACGCGGACCGAACACCTTGCACATGGCAGTGACGGCGCTCGCGGCGCTGAAAGCCGGCCTCGTCGTGGTGCCCACCATGCCGCTGCTGCGTGCGAAAGAACTCAAGCAGATCATCGACAAGGCGCAAGTCAACGCCGCGCTATGCGACGCACGCCTGACCGCCGAACTCGCACGCTGCAACGATCCCAAGGACGAGTTCTACTGTGCGGGTTTGAAACAAACGCGCCTGTTTCACGATGATTCCGCCGATTCGCTCGACACCCTCGCGATCAACAAGCCGGGCCACTTCACCGCCTGCGATACCGCCGCTGACGACGTCTGCCTGATCGCCTTCACCAGCGGCACGACGGGCGCACCGAAGGGTTGCATGCACTTTCATCGCGACGTCCTGGCGATGTGCGATCTGTTTCCGCGGCATGTTCTGAAACCCTCATCGAGCGATGTGTTTTGCGGCACGCCGCCGCTCGCCTTCACATTCGGCCTCGGTGGTTTGCTGTGCTTTCCGCTGCGAGTGGGCGCGTCGACGGTGCTGATCGAGAAGCTCACGCCTGAGACCTTGCTGCAAACCGTCGAGCGCTTTCACACGACGATCATGTTCACCGCGCCGACGTTCTATCGGCAGATGGCGCCGCTCGTTGCGCATCACGACGTTTCAAGCTTGAAGAAAACGGTCTCGGCGGGAGAGGCGTTGCCGGATTCGACGCGCAGGCTATGGCACGACGCAAGCGGCATCGAGATGATCGACGGGATCGGTGGCACGGAGCTGATCCATATTTTCATCTCGGCGCAAGGCGACGCGATCCGCCCGCATGCCATCGGTCGCGCGGTGCCGGGTTACGTCGTGCAGGCCGTGGACGACGCCATGCAACCGGTCCCGGCTGGCACAATCGGCAAACTCGCGGTGCGCGGGCCGACGGGCTGCCGCTATCTCGCCGACGAACGGCAAGCGAAGTTCGTTCGCGACGGCTGGAATCTTCCCGGTGACTCGGTCTATCTCGACGAAGACGGTTACGTGTTCTATCAGGCCCGCGCCGACGATATGATCGTCTCCGCCGGCTACAACATTTCCGGCCCGGAAGTGGAAAGCGTGTTGATGCAACACGACGCGGTGGCCGAATGCGGCGTGATCGGCGTACCCGACGAGACGCGCGGACAGATCGTCAAGGCCTTCGTAGTGCTGAACCCAGGTTATACGCCTGACGACCAAATGGTCGCGCAACTGCAGGATTTCGTTAAAAATAGCGTGGCGCCGTATAAATACCCACGCGTCATCGCTTTCATCGACTCGCTGCCGCGCACCGAAACCGGCAAGATCAAACGCTTTGAATTGCGTACGCTCGGGTAGCCCTCTTTTTTGGAGCCCCGCCTCGGCACAACGCCCCTATGATGTGACGCTTCACCGGCCAACCTCCTTCGACCCATGCTGATCGTCCATCATCTGAACAACTCCCGCTCGCAACGCGTGTTGTGGCTGCTCGAAGAACTCGGCGTGCCATACGAAATCAAGCGCTACGAGCGCGACCCGAAAACGATGCTGGCGCCGCCCGAGTTGCGCGCGGTGCATCCGCTCGGCAAGTCGCCCGTCATTACGGACGACGGCCAGACCCTCGCCGAATCCGGCGCAATCATCGAGTATCTGGTCGACAAGTACGGTCAAGGCCGCTTCGCGCCCGCAGCGGGCACGCCCGGGCGGCTGCGCTACACGTACTGGATGCACTATGCGGAAGGCTCGGCGATGCCGCCGCTGCTGCTGAAACTGATCGCCCTGCGCATCGCCGGCGCGCCGATGCCGTTCTTCGCGAAGCCGATCGCCCGCAAGATCGCGTGGACGCTGCAATCGAGCTTCATCGATCCGCAGTTGAAGCTGCACCTCGGCTACATCAATAAGGAATTGGGTGCGACCGGGTGGTTCGTCGGCAACGATTTCACGGCGGCTGACGTTCAGATGAGCTTTCCGCTCGAAGCCGCCACCGCGCGCGGCGGCATGGAAGGGCAGATTCCCGCCGTCGTCGATTTCCTGAAACGCATTCACGCACGGCCCGCCTATCAGCGAGCGCTGGAGCGCGGTGGCAAGTACGAACTACTGGGCGGCGATTGACGGCCAACGCCGCCCAGGAATTCGTAGTTGTGGCTTAAAACTCGCGGGTGCTAGACTAAAAATCCCCATTGCCATCAACGGGTTGCCGACCGGGCTTCGACTTCGCGCCGAGCGGCGGAACGTCCGGCATTCGATTGCATCCGCTGGTGCCCGCTTGAGCCTGCTTGAGCCCGCTTCCGCTCGATAGACCACGGCAAAGGAGCCCCTGCATGACCCATTCCATCCACGGCAACAAACGCTGGCTGGCGCTGATCGTTCTGTGCCTCGGCGTGCTCATGATCGTGCTCGATACGACGATCGTGAACGTTGCCTTGCCGTCGATCGCCGCGGACCTCGGCTTTACCGAAACCTCGCTGGTGTGGGTGGTCAATGCGTACATGCTCACCTTCGGCGGCTGCCTGCTGCTGGGCGGACGGCTGGGCGATCTCTACGGCCATCGCAAGCTGTTTCTCGGCGGCATCACGCTGTTCACGCTGGCGTCGCTCGCATGCGGCATGGCGAATTCGCAAATCCTGCTGGTGGGCGCGCGTTCCGTGCAGGGTCTGGGCGGCGCAGTCGTCTCCGCTGTTTCGCTGTCGCTAATCATGAATCTGTTCACCGAAGCGGGCGAACGCGCGAAAGCGATGGGTATCTACGGTTTCGTCTGCGCGGGCGGCGGCAGCATCGGCGTGTTGCTCGGCGGTCTGCTGACCAACCTGCTGAGCTGGCACTGGATCTTTCTGGTCAACTTGCCGATTGGCATCGCCGTCTACGCGCTGTGCGTCGCGCTCCTGCCATCGGCACGCGGCCATGCTCATGGCGAACGGCTCGACGTGGCCGGTGCGGCCACAGTCACCGCTTCGCTGATGCTGGCCGTGTACGCGGTAGTGAATGGCAACGAGGCAGGCTGGACCTCGGCGCAGACGCTCGGACTGCTGTTCGCCGCGCTCGCGCTGCTGGCCGTATTTCTCGTGATCGAAGCGCGCGTGCAGCATCCGTTGATGCCACTCGGTCTGTTCCGCCTGCGCAATGTCGCAACCGCCAATGTGGTCGGTGTGCTGTGGGCGGCGGCAATGTTCGCGTGGTTCTTCATCTCCGCGTTGTATCTGCAACGCGTGCTCGGCTACCGGCCTTTGCAGGTCGGGCTCGCGTTTTTGCCGGCCAATCTGATCATGGCGTTCTTTTCGTTGGGCCTGTCGGCGCGCGTGGTGATGCGCTTCGGTCTGCGCGCGCCGCTTGCCGCCGGGCTGCTCTCTGCAGCGTGTGGCCTCGCGTTGTTCGCTCGCGCACCGGTTAATGGCAGCTTTGTGCTCGACGTGTTGCCCGGCATGATCCTGCTCGGCTTCGGCGCGGGCATTGCATTCAATCCCTTGCTGCTGGCCGCCATGAGCGACGTCGATCCGAGCGACTCGGGTCTCGCGTCCGGGATCGTCAATACGTCGTTCATGATGGGTGGCGCACTCGGCCTCGCCGTGCTCGCTAGCCTCGCGGCCGCGCGTAGCGACGCGATGCAGGCTTCTGAAAACGCGGTGACGGCGCTCAACAGCGGCTACCACGTGGCGTTCCTGTTCGGTGCGATCTTCGCGGCAGCGGCGGGTGTATTGGGTGGTTTGCTGCTGCGCCCGGGGCAACCTGGTAGCGCAAACGCACATGCAGATGCACACGGCGACGGCGGGTCCACTGCGGCGCAGTCGCGTGGCGCCGGTAACGCGGCAGCGACCGAAAACTACTGACCTGCCCGACCTGAGACAGGGTCGATCGCGGTCAATCAGACGCCCACCGAAAAACCGCAAGCGCGATCAAATGCGCCGCATCGCGCCTGGCTATGCTGGCTTCATGCTGACGTGAGAGCCGAAATGAACCCCGTTGGAAAAGCGCTCTGGTTTATCGAAAGCCACTTTGCTCGCGAGTTGACGCTCGACGACATCGCCAACTGTGGATGCGTGTCGCGCTTTCACCTGGCGCGCGCTTTCGAAGCGGCCACAGGGCTTTCGGTCATGCGCTATGTTCGCGCGCGCCGCTTGAGCGAAGCGGCACGGCGTCTCGCCGACGGTGCACCCGATATTCTGACGGTCGCCATCGACGCCGGTTACGGTTCTCACGAAGCATTCACGCGTGCGTTTCGCGAGCAATTCGGACTGACGCCCGAAGCGCTGCGCGCGCGTGGTCATCTCGACAACATTGCTATCGTGGAGCCGATCAAAATGGACGAAACCCTTCTCACGCATCTCGAACCGCCGCGTTTCGAAGACGGCAAACCGTTTCTCGTCGCGGGCCTGAGCGAGCGCTATACAAGCGAAACCTGCGCCGCGATTCCTTCGCAGTGGCAGCGCTTTGGCGAATACTTCGGCAGAGTGCCGGGCCAGGTCGGCAACGTGGCGTATGGCGTCTGCTACAACGCCGACGACGCCGGCAACGTCGACTATCTATGCGGCGTCGAAGTCAGCGACTTTTCGGCATTGCCTGCCGAACTGAGCCGCTTGCGCATTTCCCCGCAGCGCTACGCTGTGTTCAACCACCGCGAGCATATCTCGACCATACGGCGCACCTGGAACACGATCTGGAATCAGTGGCTGCCGGCATCGGGACATATTCCCGCCGATGCGCCCAACTTCGAGCGCTATGACGAGAAGTTCGATCCGGTCAGCGGCATGGGTGGGCTCGAAATCTGGCTACCGTTGAAGGCTTGATTCGAGGGTTGAGCGGCTCGCTCGAGAAACTAGCCGCTCACTTTGAGCAGCACCGGATCGTTGCGATACAGATCGGGAAACATGCGCTTCAGTCCACTCACCTTCGGCAGATCGTTAATCACGATGTACGGGTAGTCAGGATGGAGCGCGAGGAAATTCTGGTGATAGCTTTCTGCCGGATAGAAACCCTTGAAATCTTCCACGCGCGTGACGATTGGCCCTGAAAATACGTGCGCCTTGTCGAGCTGCGCAATATACGATTGCGCGACGCTACGCTGCTCAGGATTGGCCGGAAAGATCGCCGAGCGGTATTGCGTGCCGTGGTCGGGGCCCTGGTAGTTCAGCTCGGTGGGGTCGTGTGCAACCGAGAAGAAAATCTGCAGCAAACGTCCGTACGTTATCTGCGTCGGGTCATAGGTGACCTGCACCGACTCAGCGTGCCCCGTATCGCCCTCGCTAACGGTTTCATATTGCGCAGTCCCAGCCGCGCCGCCTGTGTATCCAGAGGCGACCTGCTTCACGCCGCGCACGTGTTCGAACACCCCTTGAACGCCCCAGAAGCAGCCGCCCGCGAACACAGCGGTTTCGCTATGCACCGTGCCGACGCTCTCGTCGTGGGCAGGCGGTGGAATCTTCGTCATTGCTTCGGCTGAGTTCGCGATGCGCTGCGCGGCGAAGACGCCTGCCGCAATGGCGACGCAACCCGCGAGCCGGAAAAACGATGAACGCCTGCGCTGGGAAACCTTGCTGCTAGTAGAGGTTGTTTGCATGATTTTCAGTCTTTCAAGGAGTGGTTGAGTCACGCCGTCAGGCTCAGCTTAGCCAAACGTAAAGGCAAACGCTTGCACGCCTGGATCCAGAAACTCGATCGAGAACGTGTGATCCGCAACATCGCCGGTCTGCCGCACGAGTTGGTAAAGACGCTGCTCGGCGACGGTGCCGGCACCGTCGGCGGCGACGTCTGTTCCGTGCGCAGCGCCCGGTGCGGCGCCATCCACGCTTACGCGGAAGCGAACTGGCTTGCCGTCCTTGCCCGGACCGAGCACCAGATGCAGATCACGCGCATGGAAGCGATAGACGATGCGTCCGGAGCTCGCCGCGAGCGTCGCGTGTTCGGCGCCCACATTCCACGCGCCGGCCAGCCCCCAATCGTTGACGGCGGGCTGCGACGGCGCCGTATAGCTGTGAACCTTGTCCTCCGCTGCGCCACCGGGCGACGTGAAATTCTCGGCACGCTCGTATCCGATATAGGTTTCCGGCGACTGCATGTCGGCGCTGTCGGCCGCTGCCTGCACGCCTTGCGCGCTCGTGCTGGTAATGCCGAGTGCGACCTTCGACGCGTTCGCATGCCCTGACTCGGTCAGCAATTCCTGAATCACCTTTTCCGATTCCGCATAGTCGCCTTCGCCGAAATGGTGATAGCGAATCTGACCTTTGCCATCGACGAAATAATGGGCCGGCCAGTACTGATTGTTCAGTGCGCGCCAGATCGCGTAGTTGTTGTCGATCGCGACGGGATAGTCCACGCCGAGATCGTGGACAGCCTTCTTCACATTGTCGATATTGCGTTCGAACGCGAATTCCGGTGCATGCACGCCGATGACGACGAGCCCCTGGTCCTTGTACTTCTGCGCCCACGCTTTCACGTACGGCAGCGAACGCAGGCAGTTGATGCACGAGTACGTCCAGAAATCGACCAACACGACTTTGCCGCGCAGGTCCTGAACCGTCAGCGGCGGTGAATTCAGCCACTGGACGGCGCCATTCAAGGTCGGCAGCACGCCTTCGACGGGCAACGCCACCGCGCCGCCTGACGCGCCTTGCGAAGCACGCATCATCGCGCCGGCGTCGCTTGCATCGGCAGCAGGGTTGGCCGTCATCACGGCATCGCTGCCCGATGCATTGGCCGGCGCATTGGTCTTGTTACCCGCCGCCACCGGATTGGTCGGCGTCGCGCCGGGCGACAGCTTGTCGACCAGTTTCTGTTCAAGGCCACCGGTCGCGATGGTCGATACACGCGCCAGCACGCCGGTGTCGAGCCCGAATGCAATCGCCACCACGCCGCCTAGCATCGCCGCGCCAATCCCGCGGCGGATCCATTCGCCCGCGCCCAGCGAGCGCTTCATCGCCGTGAACACCCGGCCGCCGATCAGCAGCGCCACCGCGAGCGACGTCGCCGCACCGGCCGCATAGGCAACCAGCAACAGCGTGGTGCCGACGCTCGCGCCCCGCAATGCCGCGCCGGTCAGCACAAGGCCGAGAATCGGACCGGCGCACGGCGCCCACAGCAGGCCAGTCGCGATGCCCAGCAGAAAGGACGATCCCGCGCGAACCTGCTGACCGTCGCCCTGCGCGAAATTCGACAGGCGATTGCCGGCGCTCACCAGCGGGCGCATCAGATGGTCCGCGAAACGCGGCAACAGCAGCGTCAGTCCGAAGACGGCGAGCAAGACGATGGCAAGCCAGCGGCCATACTGGTTAGCCTGCGTGACCCAGCCGCCACCCACGGCGGCGAGGGTCGCGACGATGGCGAAGGTCAGCGCCATGCCGGCCAGCAATGGCAGCCCGCTGCGCACGAAAGGCTGATCGGCGCGCGCGAAGACAAAGGGCAGCACCGGCAGAATGCACGGACTGAGAATCGTCAGAGCGCCGCCAAGATAGGCAAGAGCGATGAGTAGCATGTCGGTTCCGGGCGTTGTTGTAAGTCGGTTAGGATGGTTACGCCGCTTGGGTACGCTGTTAATCAACGGAAAGCGCAGCGGAGAGCGAGCGGAAAGTGCCCACATCCTAGGGCGCGGGGGGTGTCAAAGTCCTCACGAAAAGTTAAATTAAATGTGATAACTCGCCGCCCGGAAATTTTGCACAATGGCGCAACGGCCCGTTTTTGCGGGCGCCCTGTCTTTCCACCGCTTTGAACCACGCCCTTACCCGCGGCTAAAGCCCTCCATGGACCCACTGAAGCGCATCCTGATCGTTGAAGACGACGTCGACATCGCCAACGTGCTGAGCCTTCATCTGCGCGACGAGCGTTACGAAGTCGTGCACAGCGCCGACGGCAGCGAAGGGCTGCGTCTGCTGGAGCAAGGCGGCTGGGACGCGCTGATCCTCGACCTGATGCTGCCCGGCGTCGACGGCCTGGAAATCTGCCGGCGCGCCCGCGCGATGACGCGCTATACGCCGATCATCATCACCAGCGCGCGGTCGAGCGAAGTGCACCGAATCCTCGGCCTCGAACTCGGCGCCGACGACTACCTGGCCAAGCCGTTCTCGGTGCTCGAACTGGTTGCGCGCGTCAAAGCCTTGCTGCGGCGCGTCGAAGCCATGGCGAAAGACTCGCGCATCGACGCGGGCAGTCTGCAGATCGTTGGCCTCACGATCGATCCGCTGACGCGCGAGGCAACAGTGGACGGCAAGCCGATTGAACTGACGCCGCGTGAATTCGACCTGCTGTATTACTTCGCGCAACATCCCGGCAAAGTGTTCTCGCGGATGGACCTGCTCAATGCCGTGTGGGGCTATCAGCACGAGGGTTACGAACACACCGTCAACACCCACATCAACCGCCTGCGCGCGAAGATCGAGACCGACCCCGCCCAGCCCGAGCGCATCCTGACCGTCTGGGGGCGCGGCTACAAGCTGGCCATGCCCGGCAATCCAGGCGACGGGCCCACGCCCGCCGGCGCACCTCAGGACGCGCCGTGAACCTGACACTGACCCAGCGGCTCTCGCTCGTCTTCTCCGCACTACTGCTGGCGTGCTGCGGCGCATCGGCGTGGCTGCAGATCCGCTCGAGCGACCTGCACGAAAAGGAAGTCGTGCAGCGCCTGTCGAAGGATCTCGCCAACCATATCGCGCATCGCACTACGCTGATGGACGCGAACGGCCTGCGGCCCGACGCGGTGCGCCAACTGTTCGGCCAGTTGATGATGGTGAATCCGAGCGTCGAGGTGTACCTGCTCGACAACCAGGGGCGCATCGAGGGCGACGACGCCCCCGCGGGCCACGTCAAGCGCGCTCAGGTGGATCTCGCGCCCGTCCGGCAATTTATCGCCGGGGAGGCGTTGCCGATCCTCGGCGACGACCCGCGCAGCGTCGACGGGAGAAAAGTGTTTAGCGCCGCGCCGCTGCAATTGAACGGGCAGCCGCCGTCCGGCTATATCTACGTGGTCCTGCTCGGCGAGGAACACGACGCGCTCGCCGCACGCGTGGCCGCCAGCTCGGTGCTGCGTACCACGCTCTGGTCGATGGCGCTGGTCGCGCTGCTGGGATTGCTTGCGGGTTTGACGGCATTCGGCCTGATCACGCGGCCGCTACGCCGCCTCACCGACGCCATGCGCCGTTTCGATGCCGACGGCGAGCCGGACACCCAGCCCGCAGTGCCACGCTCGTCGCCAGCTGGAAGGCGCGACGAAATCGGCGTACTCGAAGCGACGTTCGCGCAGATGGCCAACCGCATCGGCGACCAGTGGCGCGCGCTGACGCGCCAGGATCAGCAGCGGCGCGAGCTGATCGCCAATATTTCTCACGACCTGCGCACGCCGCTGACCTCGCTGCACGGCTACCTCGAGACGCTGTCGCTCAAAGCCGAGACGCTCGGTGAAACGGAGCGCAAACGCTATCTGGCGATTGCGCTCGCACAGAGCGTCAAGGTCGGGCGGCTCGCGCAGGCACTATTCGAACTGGCCCGGCTCGAACACGGCAACGTGCAACCCGCACTCGAGCCGTTCTCGCTGGTCGATCTGGTCCAGGACGTCTTCCAGAAATTCGAGTTGCCGGCCGAGGCGCGGCAGATCCAGTTGCGCGCCGACTTCCCTCCTCGTCTGCCGGCGGTTTACGCCGACCTGGGGATGATCGAGCGCGTGCTGACGAACCTGCTCGACAACGCGATTCGCCACACGCCCGCCGGCGGGTCGATCGACGTCGATCTCGCGCACAAGGACGGCAAGGTATCGGTCACGGTCAGCGACACCGGTCCCGGCATTCCAGCGGAGCAGCGCGAAGGTCTGTTCGAACGTCCGTTCAGTTCAGGTGGCGCGCATCGCGGCGGCGGACTCGGTCTGCTGATCGTGCAGCGCATGCTGCAGTTGCATCACAGCCAGATACGCCTGCTCGAACGTGAGGGAACGGGCACGGCATTCTGTTTCGAGCTGCCGACCACCGAAAAGCCGGCTGTCGCCGGCATCCCACTCTGACCGATCGTTTGCCGTTTGATCTGAATACGGCCCGAATCAACGTGCGAGTTCTCCTTCTTCGGCGTGCACGTGAACTTCCCACCGCAACTGCGGATTCGCCCTACAACCTGCCTACAGGGACAGTCTTTTTTGTTCTACGCTATAGGTGCGACCCGCAGCGCGTCCCGATGTCTGTCCCACATCCCGGCTATTCGAGAGCGTCTCTGTATCTGCTGCGCCCGCAGACGGTCCTCCGGCACGATACGGTGCAACCGGCCGAAGGGTAGTCTCTAGTCAGACCAATTGCCACTCAACACCCAGGCAGCCCGGGGGACGTCACGCCGGCCGCGGCACGGGTACCTTGGTGCACCCAACCTATGGAGACTGATGATGTCGATTCGACTTGGAGAAAACGCTCCCGATTTCACTGCGGAAACCACCGAAGGAACGATCCGTTTTCACGAATGGATCGGAGACCATTGGGCGATCCTGTTTTCGCATCCGAAGGATTTCACCCCGGTTTGCACCACGGAACTCGGCTACCTGGCGGGTCTCAAGCCAGAATTCGATAAGCGCAACACGAAAATTATCGGGCTCAGCATCGATCCCGTCAGTGACCACAAGGAGTGGGTCAAGGATATCGCGGAGACGCAGGGCCACGCGGTCAATTACCCGCTGATCGGCGACCCGGACCTGACGGTCGCGAAGCTCTACGACATGATTCATCCCGAGGCGAGCGGCGCCGGCCCACGCACCGCGGTGGACAACGCGACCGTACGCTCGGTGTTTCTCATCGGGCCAGACAAGAAGGTCAAAGCCACGCTCGTCTATCCGATGAGTGCAGGCCGCAATTTCGACGAAGTGTTGCGGCTCCTCGATGCCCTGCAACTCAACGCGAAACACACGGTGGCGACGCCGGTGAACTGGAAACCGGGCGAAGACGTGATCATTCCAACGTCCGTTTCCAACGATGCCGCGATGCAAAAATATCCGCAGGGTTTCAAAACCGTGAAGCCTTACCTGCGATACGTTGAGCAACCGAAGTAAAGCGCTCATTGATTGGAGCGACGGGCGCCGGATAATGTGAAGTCCGGCGGCCAATGCGAGTCCGGGTGCATCCACGTACCCGGCCCGCTGAACGGGGTGCGCCCAATTCGACTGCCTGCAGGACGGTTTGGCGACGTTCCATGGGCCGCGATCCTTAACCGCTCGCAAAAGCGGGCCGCGGAGTGAAATCGTGTTGATCTTCCGGCAGCTATTCGATCAGCAATCGTCGACCTACACGTATCTTCTTGCCGATAGTGCGACGCGAGAGGCCGTGCTGGTCGATCCGGTATTCGAACAGGTGCGCCGGGATACCGCCCTGATCGAAGAACTTGGATTGCATCTGCTTTACACAATCGATACCCACGTCCACGCCGATCACGTAACCGGTGCATGGATGCTGAATCGCCGCACAGGTAGCCGGATTGCGATCTCGGCTGCGAGCGGCGCCGAAGGCGCGGACCGCTATCTGAGCCACGGCGACAAGGTCGAGTTCGGCGCGAGGTACCTGGGCATACGCGCGACACCGGGCCATACCGATGGATGCATCACACTCGTACTCGACAACGAGACCATGGCGTTTACCGGCGACTGCCTGTTGATCAGAGGCACGGGCCGCACAGATTTCCAGCGCGGTGACGCGCACGCCATGTTTCGCGCGATCCACAACCACATCTTTACGCTACCCGCCGCGTGCCTGCTTTACCCGGCCCACGACTATCGCGGTTTGACGGTCACCAGTGTGGACGAAGAGCGGCGCTTCAATCCACGTCTTGGCGGTGAACTGTGTGAAGACGATTTCGCCGGATACATGACGAACCTGCGCCTGGCGCATCCGAAGCAGATCGATGTGGCCGTGCCCGCGAACCTGAAATGCGGCCTGGCCGCGAGCTACCCCGCGCAGATGGCGGAGCCCGATTGGGCGCCACTAACATGCAGCTTTGCGGGCATCTGGGAAATCAATGCCCAGTGGCTCGAGGAAAATCTGAATGCGGTCGAGATCGTCGACGTGCGCGAGCCCGACGAGTTCAACGGACCGTTGGGGCGCATCCCCGTTGCCACGCTCATTCCATTGGGTGAGCTCGCCGGGCGCGCCGCTGAACTCACGAAGGAACGCCCGATCGTGACTGTCTGCCGGGCCGGCGGACGGTCGGCACAAGCCACGATCATGCTGCGACAGGCCGGATTCGAGCAGGTTGCCAACCTTCCCGGCGGCATGCTCCGCTGGCGTGCGGAAGGCCGCGTCGTCGAAAACGACAGCATGTGACGGAATCGTCAATCGTCGGCTGATGGCTAACCATCGGCCACGCCGCGTCCGATTTGACGCTTCATGCGTGCTCCTGCTTCCATTGCCGATAACGCCGCGTCAGCCGGCGCGTGCGCAGTTGATCG
Organism: Paraburkholderia sp. SECH4; assembly: GCF_030511745.1. Classification (NCBI taxonomy): domain Bacteria; kingdom Pseudomonadati; phylum Pseudomonadota; class Betaproteobacteria; order Burkholderiales; family Burkholderiaceae; genus Paraburkholderia; species Paraburkholderia sp. SECH4. The sequence goes on along the minus strand of NZ_JALOCP010000027.1, from coordinate 91,250 downwards.
ATGATCAACGTCAAGACCGCGGAATACCGGGCAGGCGCCGTGCGTCCCGTGCCGAGCGAACGCAGGCGGCGTTTGACGAGTGCCATGCGCGCGAGTGCCGCGAGCGCCCGGTCGCGCCACTCGACCGGCTGAATGTGCGCCCCAAGATCGGCGCCCGCTTGCCAGCGTGCGGGCAGATCGGGCATCACGGCGAGCGCCGTGGCCATGCCGACGACGGCGACGCCACTGTTCAGCACCTGCTCGGCCACCGCGCGGCGCCGGATGCCGCCGGTGGTCATGACAGGCATCGTGGCGACACTGGCCAGATTCTTGGCGAATTCGAGGAAATAGGCTTCGCGCGCGAGGGTGCGCCCGTCGGCAGTGTCGCCCTGCATCGCGGGGCTTTCGTAGCTGCCCCCGGATAGCTCGACCAGGTCTACCGACAGGTCATTCAGCCACAGCACGACTTGCCGGGCGTCCTCTTCCGAAAAGCCACCGCGCTGAAAGTCAGCGGAGTTCAGTTTGACGGCCACGCAAAAACCCGGTGAAACCCTTGCGCGTACCGCACGCGCCACGTCCAGCAACAGACGGGCACGGTTGGCAAGATCGCCGCCCCAACGGTCGGCGCGGCGATTGGTCAACGGCGAAAGGAACTGCGAGATCAAATAGCCATGTGCGGCGTGAATTTCCACGCCTGTGAACCCCGCCTGCTCGGCAGCGTGCGCCGTCGCGGCAAAGCGGCCGATGGTCTCGCTGATCTCGTCCTCGCTCATGGCGCTCGGCTGCGCGAACAGCTTGCTGTGTTTGCCGAGCGCCATCGGGACAGCCGAAGGCGCCCACGCCGTGCCGCCCATTGCCGCCAGCACTTGCCGGCCCGGATGATTGATCTGCATCCACACCTGGGCACCACGGCTGCGGGCCGCTTGTGACCACTGCGTGAAGGGTCCGAGAGGCGTCTTGGCCTCGAGCACGATTCCGCCTGGCCCGGTCAGCGCCCGGCCGTCGATCATCACGTTGCCCGTGACGATAAAACCTGCGCCACCTTCGGCCCACGAACGGTATAGCCGATGGATCGTCTCGCCGGGCAGTTGCCCCGCGTCGGCAAGATTCTCTTCCATCGCCGCTTTGGCTAGACGGTTGGGCAGCCAACTGCCGTTGGGCAACTGCACGGGTGTGAACAGCGATGTAGTCATGGCGAAAAGAGCATCCAAAATGAGCGATGCCGCTATACTAAGATTCAAGTCAACTTGAAGGTCAAGCGTTATGAGAATCGGCGAACTCGCGGAAAAAACCGGCCTCGCACCATCTGCCATCCGCTTTTACGAGCAGAGCGGCTTGCTGCCCGAGCCGGAGCGCAGCGCCAACGGTTATCGCGTCTACTCTGACCAGGCCATTGGGCGTCTGCGCATGGTGCAGTTGGCGCAGACTCTGGGCTTTCCGCTCGACAGATTGCGTGAGGCCTTCGCTGGTGACGAGGTTTACCCGAAAGAGGATTTGCTGCACAAACTCGATACGCGGCTCGACGAGATCGAGCAACTCATGACTGCCCTGCGTACGCAGCGCAAGACGCTACGCACGCTTCGCACCACGCTCAGCGAAGCGTGGGCTGCAGGAAATTGTGTCGACGGCGTGGAGTTGGCCAATCAGCTCCTGGCACAGCAGCAGGAACCGTCGCGCCGGTCAAAAACCCGACGCGAATAAAGAAGACCGCGCGCAGCGCGATCGAAGCTTATTTGAACGGAGCCTTTTCCGGTTCGGCTGCGTACTTGTCCCGGATCGCGTTCACGCAGTGGGTGAAGCGCGTGCGGAAACCGACGGGATCGGTGCTCGGCGGTGTGAGTCCGTCCGAAGTCACGCTCCATCCGTCGGACGTACGGGTGACATCAAGATCGAAGGAAGGACCCGGCTCGTCCTCCAGAATCACCGTCTCGCGCACATCGCGGCCCCCGGCGCGGATGATCGCCATGCATCCCTGATGGAGCCGGCCCAGAGCATGCGTGTTGCCGCTGCCCGGCGCGGGGTTATCCGGCGCCGCGCCGTACATCCGCAACGATTCGAATTGGGGCGGCGTCCCGGTGGTAACGAATGCGGCGTCGGCCTCGGATATCCCGTCACTACAGCCGGTTACCAAGGTGGAAATCGCAGCCAACATGACGCCGGCGGAAGCGCGTCGGAGACTCGATATGGCGTAGCGTGGCATGGTTGGTCTTGGAATTTATAGTACGTAGCGTAAGCGTGATTTTAGGGCAAGTCGGCATTCGCCGGACCATGCAATGCTTAAGGAAACCTTAGGCAATACAAACTATTACGTGATTTTCTCATCGTTGCACAAATCGTTAGTGCGTTATGGAATCGAAAGCGTCGATTCATCCAGGCGACTCAATTCCACTGCACATTCAGTCTCCGATTACCAAATGTTTCGTAGCAACCAAAAAGGACGAGAGATGACGACGATCAGGAGATGGAAGCGTACACAAAGCGCCATTGGCGTAAGCGTTGCGTTGCTTGCTGGACTGTACTCGCTGGGCGCTGCGGCGGACGATGAACACGATCACGAGCACGAGTCGGTGAAACATGTGCTGCTGATTAGCTTCGACGGTTTGCATGAGCAGGACGTCGCACGCTGTATCGGTTCGAATGCGTGTCCCAATCTTGCGTTGCTGGCCAAGTCGGGGACCACCTACACCAACGCGCACACGCCAGGTCTTTCGGATTCGTTCCCGGGCCTCGCAGCGCTCGTCACCGGTGGCTCGCCCAAATCCGCGGGTCTGTTCTACGACGTATCGTATGACCGCACGCTCTACGCACCGTCGGATAGCACTTGCACCGGCAAGCAAGGCTGGAATGTCGTATTCGACGAGACCACGGGCATCGATGGCGAGAACGGTGGCCCACTGACAAATCTCAACGGTGGTGGCGCGTTCAATCCTCAGGCCATCCCGAATGCGTTGGTCAACGGCGTCTGCACGCCCGTCTACCCGCACAACTATGTGAAGACCAACACGATCTTCGAAGTGGTGAAAGGCAACGTGAAACACGCTCGCACCGCCTGGGCCGACAAACATGCGTGGGGCTACGACTGGCTCAATGGACCGTCCGGCGCAGGCGTCGACGATCTGTCGCGCACCGAGATCAATTCGATTGATCCGGTGACCCACACGAACTACACCGACCTCTACATGCACACGGAACAGTTCGACAATTTCCATGTGCAGTCGCTGATCAATCAAATTGACGGCATGGATTCGACGGGCAAATCCACCGCCGACGTGCCCACGTTGTTTGGAGCCAACTTCCAGACCTTGAGCGTCGCCCAGAAGGCAACGGTGGCGACGGGAGGCGGCTATCTGGATGCGAGCTTTACGCCGGGTCCGCAGGTAACCGGCGCGATTGCTTATCTGGACAACGCCTTGGGTCGCATCGTGTCCGAACTCAAGCAGCACAACCTTTATTCGTCGACGGCGATCATCGTCACTGCGAAGCATGGGCAGTCCCCGACCGATCATTCGAAGCTGGTCAAGAACGGCGACACGCTCTCGAAACTGCTTGAAGCAAACAACTATCTGGATCCGACCGGCAACTTCGGGCAGGCCAATACGACGAGCGGCAACCTGAATGACGGATCGGGACTGGTCAATACGGGTTTCGTCCAGACCGATGACGTCGGCCTGATCTGGTTGCGCGATCAAAGCCAACTGCCGGCGGTCGTGAAGACGTTGAAAGCCAACCTGAGCTGCAACGCACCCGGCATTTGTGCGGACGGCCCGCAGGCGTACATTCTGTACGGCTCGCAACTGGCCGACCGGTTTGGCGATCCGGCACGCGGACGCACGCCTGACATCATCGTCCAACCGAACCCGGGGGTCATCTATACCTCGAGTAAGGCGAAAGACGAAGAGCACGGCGGCAACGCTCCTGACGACAGCCATCTTGGTCTCGTGATCTACGTGCCTCACGCCCATCACGCTGGCCGGACCAACGACGAGCGTGTGTCGACCACGCAGGTTGCGCCGACGATCCTGCGTTTGCTCGACCTGAAACCTGAACTGCTGCACTCGGTCGCTATTGAAGGAACGCGTGCGCTGCCGGGCTTCGAGCGCGAGCACTTTTAAGCGAATGGATGCGCGTGCGCGGCTAGTGCTGCGCACGCGCCTGACCGACGCGACGCACTTCGCCTACAACGCTGTTTTTTCAATTGCTCGGGGTCGTTTCTGACGGCGTCGCCGGGGACGTAGACAGCACCTTGATCGACTCCCAACGCGGATGCAGGAGCCGCAACATAGCGAGAATCGCGCTCTTGGTATCCTCTGACACGGTTAGCAGGTCGCTTCCTGTCTGAACCGCTTTCTTGCCGTGTTGGCAATACTGATACTCCACGCGAACCGTTACTGACATGATTACGATTTCCTTCCTGTTAAGACTGATCTCTCACGAGTGATCGACGGTTGAACGCTTTCAGTCAGTCCCGGTTCGATTCGATTCGATTGACGAATCCGCAATCCAGCAAGATCTGACACAAGGCTTCGGGCGAGCAGGATGAACCCGCCACTTCGCTCATCCGTGCGAGAACATCAGAGAACGAAGCGAGAACGCGCCAACTGTCATAGTAAGCATGCAGTTGCGGCACGACCTCATTGCCCAGTTTTTCCCAGCGCACGGAAAGCATGCCGACCGTTCCGCCGCCTTCCACCCGGTAGAGACCGAAGGTAACGGCCGAGACAACGGCCATCACCCGGCAATAGGAAGCCGGGTTCACATAGAATTCACGCCGAAGACGCTCATCGTTGTTCATCGCCGTTCTCCCCCGAGTTTTTACGGTTGTAACCCGTATAACGGCGCGCAGACGTCGAAGCTTGAGTCTCGCAGGGCGTTATGGTCCGCAGCGACCCGGTTAAAGGCCGCGCTCCGATTCAGCGTGATCCCGCCAACGCCACGGCGTCAGCGCCGGCAGCAAGGCGAACCGGGCACGACGGGTCGTTCGCCGCACGCCACACCGCTTCCGCCACATCCAGCGCCCGGGTGACCGCAGTCGACTTCGCCCATTCCGCGAAAACACTTTGCGCGAGGCCGGCGTAGGCATCGGGGATAGCACCCTGCATCCGCGGCTGCGCGTTTTCACCGAAGCGCGTCTCCGGTGCCCGCCCCGGCAGTACCAGGCTCACTCGCACATTGAATGGCTGGAGTTCGAGCTGAAGAGACTCCGTGAACGCGTTCACCGCCGCCTTGCTCGCGGTGTAGACGGCAAGCAGGGAGAGCGGCCTCAACGTCGCGCTCGACGTGACGTTCACGATGACACCGGCCTTCCGTTGCCTGAACTGAGGCAGCACCGCCTGCGTCATCGCGATCGTACCGAGGGTGTTCGTCTCGAAGATCTCGCGGGCAGTTTCCATCGAAGTGCCTTCGAGGGCACCCAGCACGCCAATCCCTGCGTTGTTGACCAGGACATCGATCGGCCCGGCGGCCTCCACTGCATGACGCACGCTGTCCGGATCGGTGACGTCGAGCGCGAGCACGCGTAGACGCTCGGAGCGCGGCAGAACGTCCTCGCGCGGCGTGCGCATCGTGGCGATGACCTTCCAGTCACGATCGAGGAAGTACCGGGCAATTTCGAGGCCGAACCCGGACGAGCTTCCGGTGATCAGGACGGTTTTCATGGGGAGACTCCTGAAGGTGGTTTGCGGTACAGGAACGATACGTCGCCGCAGCCGGACTTGCTACAATCAGGAGTCCACGTTTCGTTTGCAGGAGTCCGGCATGGTCGATCCGCTTGCCGAGGTGGTCACGTTGCTCCAACCGGGCGCCCCGTTCTCGAAATTCGTCAGCGGCGCAGGCCCCTGGGGTGTTCGCCGCTCGGAGGCCGGGCGGCCCTTCTACTGTGTGATCCTTGAAGGGTCGTGCCGTCTCGCGGTCGACGGGCACGAGCCAATCACCCTCCAGGAGGGTGACTTTGTGCTGATCCCCTCAGCGTATGGCTTCTCGATGTCGAGCCTCGACCCGGCGACATCGGAAGACTTCGACACCGCGCCCGTCGCGCTGCCTCAAGGCGGGTTCAGACTCGGCGTTCAAAGCGGGCCGCCTGATGTTCGATCGCTGATTGGCTATTGCGTCTTTGGTTCGCCTGATGCGGCCTTGCTGGTTTCGCTTCTCCCGCAACTCGTGCACGTTCGCGGCGAGAAGAGGTTGGCCACCCTCGTGCAGCTCGTGGGCGAAGAATCGCGCGAGCAGCGGCCCGCGCGCGATGTCGTCCTGGCACGCCTGCTGGAAGTTCTCCTCATCGAAGCCCTCCGATCCACGGCGGGGACCGCCGCGTCGCCGGGCCTCCTGCGCGGGCTTGCCGACGAACGCCTCGCAGTCGCGATACGACGAATGCACGAAAATCCGACCCGTCCGTGGGCGGTTGCGCAGTTGGCGAAAGAGGCCTCCCTCTCCCGCTCGGCGTTCTTCGAACGATTCAACCGCGCAGTGGGGGTGGCGCCGATGGAGTATCTGCTCGGCTGGCGTATGGCCTTGGCCAAGAAGCTGCTGCGGCAGAAAGAGGGTGGCGTCGCCGAAGTTGCGGAACGCGTCGGCTACAGCTCCGCAAGCGCGTTCAGCGTGGCGTTCACCCGCTTTGTCGGATTGCCTCCAACGCGGTATGCGCGGGAGTTTCAGACACCCGCACAAACCACTTGATAGTCCGTCGACAAACGAGTGCTGCCTGCCTATGCCGTCTCTCACGGTAATGCACGTAGCGGGTGCGCCGCCGGTCATCGCAAATCATGCCTGCACCATGACATCAGCACCAAACGTTTGCGGTGTGCACGACAGCGCACACGAAGCCCATGGAATCAACCCGGCCCAATGCTTGCTTTTATGTAGCCACAACATTTCCACGCCACCGGGACCAGGCCATGTCGAATCCGCTCGAAATCGTCGAACTGACGCATCACGTCAAGAAGCTCGCGACGGGGAAAATTTCCGATATCAACGACATCAATCGCGAGACCACCTTCCTCGCACTCAACGCATTGATCGAAGCGGCACGTGCGGGCAATGCGGGCCGTGGCTTCGCGGTCGTGGCAAACCAGGTCAAGCACGTGTCCGCGCGGATCGGCGAAATCACCACGGTGCTCAATCGCGAACTCGCCGGCTCGCTGACCAAGCTGACCGATCTCGGCGACAGCATGATCGAACGGCTGCGCTCGCACGAAGGCCAGCGTTGCGCCGATCTCGCGCTGAACATGATCGACGTGATCGACCGCAATCTGTACGAACGCTCATGTGACGTGCGCTGGTGGGCCACCGACTCCGCGGTGGTCGACTGCCTCGCCCATCAGAGTGCCGAAGCGCGGGCGTATGCGTCGCGCCGTCTGTCGGTGATTCTCGATAGCTATACCGTGTACCGCGATTTATGGATCATCGACGCCGCGGGCAATGTGGTCGCGAACGGCCGGCCCGATACGTATGCGGTGCACGATCGCAATGTCGCCGACGCCAGCTGGTTTCGCGATGCAATGAAGACGCCTTCCGGCGCGGACTTTGTTGCGGGCGATATCGAGGCGCTGCCGCTTCTGAAACACGCGCACGTCGCAACCTATGCGACAGCGATCCGCGAAAACGGCGCGGTCGACGGCAAGCCGCTTGGTGCGCTGGTGATCTTTTTCGATTGGGCGCCGCAAGCGTCGGCAGTCGTTAAAGGCGTGCGGCTCACGGCGGAAGAATGGCGGCGCACGCGCTGCATGATCGTCAGCGCGTCGCACCGCGTGATTGCGAGCTCGGACGACAAAGGCGTGCTCGACGAACAGTTCCGTCTGAATACCGACGGCCGTCCAGCAGGTTTTTATCAACTGACTGACGGCCGCACCGTGTCGTTCGCCGCCACCCCAGGCTATGAAAGTTATCGCGGCCTGGGGTGGTACGGCGTGATCGTGCAGTCGCCTCCGGCTTAAGTCAGTTGCCTTGACCGCCTCGTGATCTCTTCAAACAAGGCGTCCCGAACACCGGACGCCATCAAGAGATTCACGTACGCGTAATCGACGCGCCGCCATCGACCAGCGAAGCAGTACCGGTCACGAAGGACGAGTCATCGGATGCAAGATAGAGCACCGAACGGGCGAGTTCTTCCGGCCGTGCGACACGCTTGAGCGCATGCAACCCGGTCACGAAGGCTTGCGACTCGGCGGTGTCGTTCATGTCGCGATACATCGGCGTGTCCACGGCACCAGGCAGAATGGCGTTGACGCGCACACCTTGCGGGCCATACTCGGCAGCAAGCGCTTGCGTCAGCCCAATCAAGCCGGCCTTGCTCGCAGCGTAGGCCGCGGTGCCCGGGAAAGCGAATGAGTAGCCAACGAACGTCGACGTGAAGATGACCGACCCGCCACCGTGCTTCACCATCTCGGGGATCTGGTGCTTCGCACCCAAAAAGGCGCTCGTCAGATTCGTCGCCAAAGCAGCCGACCAGCCTGCTTCCGACACACCCGAGGTCGGGCCCATTTCGCCCAGCGTGCCGGCGTTGTTATAGGCGATGTCGAGCCGGCCGAAGCGACTGACGGCGAGCGCGACCAGCGCTTTCGCGAAGTCCTCTGACTGCACGTCGCCCGCCAGAAACGCGGCCTCACCTCCTTCGCTGGCAATCTCGGCCGCGAGCGTTTCAAGTTCAGCTTCGCGGCGCGCCGCGATCACGACTTTTGCGCCTTCCGCGGCGAACAGTTTTGCGGTGGCACGGCCAATTCCCGCGCTTGCACCGGTCACGATGGCGACTTTTCCTGATAAGCGTTGCATGTTCAATCTCCTGCTGCAGTGTGTTGACCAGTGCCCAGTGCCTTGGTCCGTGAGAAGCAATATAGGCTTCAGTCACTATTGCAGGAAGGCTCAAAACATGGGTATATCATTCAGTATTTATGAATGATCGGGAAAAGACATGGACCGGCTGCGTGCTTATGAAGTCTTCGTGACCGTGGTGAGCCGCGGCAGCTTCACGCGCGCCGCCGATGCGCTCGAGACATCGCCCGCCAACGTGACCCGCTACGTGAATGAGCTGGAAGCGCACCTCGGCACACGTCTGCTGAATCGCACCTCACGCAGGCTTTCGCTGACCGAGGGCGGCGAAACCCTTTACGCCCGCTGCAAATCTATCCTCGACGACGTCGCCGAAACGGAGGGGCTTGTGTCATCGGCCTCAGTCGAACCGCGTGGCCGACTGCGCATCAATGCGCCCGTGAGCTTTGGCATTCTGCATCTGGCGCCGCTATGGCCCGAGTTCATGCGGAAATATCCCGGCGTGGAACTCGATGTCGCGCTGATTGATCGCGTCGTCGATATCGTCGAGGAAGGCTACGACCTCGCCATCCGCATCTCACGCGCCGGTTCGACCAGCCACGCAGCCCGTAAGCTGGCGACATCGAGAAATATCCTGTGTGCGTCGCCAGACTACCTGGCGCGTTGCGGATACCCTGCAGCGCCCGCCGACTTGATCGAGCATCAATGCATCGGCTACTCGTACGCCGCCACCGGCGACGAGTGGCAACTGATGGACAGTGAGCACAAGGCTCACACCGTGAAGGTCAACTGTCACATGCATACCAACAATGGCGATACGGCACGTGCGGCCGCGCTCGCCGGGCAAGGCGTGATCTGGCAACCCACCTTTCTTATCGGTAACGACCTGCGCGCCGGCAAGCTCGTTCAGGTATTGCCTGACTATCGCTTGCCTGACATCGACGTACTCGCCTTGTACCCAAGTCGTCGGCATCTGAGTGCCAAGATACGCGCGGTGGTCGATTTCCTCGTCGATGCGTTCGGCGGCGTGCCGCCGTGGGATCGGGATAGCGGAGGCTAAGCGAGTGTCACGCCGCCTCCGCTCACGATTTGCCACTGCCCGGCGCGCCTGAACCTCGATGCTACTGCCACCGGATACGCGTCGACGTGCCTGCGACGCGTATCCGGCAAGCAGTCAATCACCCACCGAACACTTCCATCATCTGCGCATTAAAGCTATTGACGAAGGCGTGCTCACCGGGTCCCGGGTTCGCGCGGAACGCCTTCGCCCCTTCGACCAGAACTTCTTCCGCGTCCGTTCCGAGGACAGCGATCGTTTCGTCGATGAAGGCGTCAAGCGGCATCGCCTGTTCGGCCTCACGGCTGTTCATGAGATCCGTGCGCACCCAGGGTGGTGCGATTTCGAGTACGCGAACGTTTGTGTCCCGCAGCATGAAGCGTTGCGAGAGGACGTACGAATGCAGCGCCGCCTTGGTCGACGAATACACTGACGTCACGGCCAACGGAACGAAAGCGAGGACCGAGCTCGTATAGGCGACAGCAGCGTCGTTCCGGGTCTTGAGATGATCGAGCAGCGCCGAGGTCATGCGGATGGGCCCGATGAGGTTGGTCGTGATGGTGGACACCAGCAGCGCGTCGTCGATGTGGCCGCCCGCCTGGTCGGGCTCCATGATCCCGGCGTTATTGATCAGCACGTTGAGGTCGGGATAGTCCGCGATCAGTTGCGCCGCTACCTTCTCGATGCTGGCCGGGTCGGCAATGTCGAGCTCGATTGCAGACATGCCGGGATTCGCTGCCACCACCTCGTCGAGATGCCCGCGCCGGCGGCCGCTGATGATGACCTTGTTGCCGCGCTTATGGAGTGCCTCGGCAAGCCCGCGGCCAATGCCCGAACCGCCGCCCGTGATGAAGATCGTGTTTCCGGTGAGTTTCATGATCGTATTCCTGATGAAGTTGATTTGCTGTAGATGAGGTTGGCGTGGTCAGGCAGGGAAGCGGTCGCCGAACATCGGCAAGCCGCTCACGGATTCGGCCCGGGTCGCTTCGTCCTGAAGCACGTCCCAGTGCTCTGCGAGCTTGCCGTTTTCAAAGCGGACGACGTCGGCTGCGATCCACGCAGCGGGCCGGCCGATCCCAGTGAAGCGCCCATGCGCGATGACGTAATCGCCCTCGGCCACGATCAGGTGGTTCTCATAGCGCGCTGTGTCGGGCAGCGTGCGAACCAGGTTGAACAGGTCCTCGCGTCCCGGCGCGATATGGGCGCTATGCTGAATGTAGCGGTCCGACCACAAGCGCTCAGCCGCCGCGTAGTCGCGCTTGTTGAACAGGGTCTCGAATGCTTCCAGCACGAGCGCCTTGTTCTGTTCAGGGGTTGTCTTCGTCATGTTGAGGTCCTCTTTCAAGAGTGAGGTGACGACGCACTCACGCGTCGCATAACCGTTGTGCCTCCTGCTGCCTGGACATACAGGTAAAGAAGGCTATACTTAAGACAATGGTGAATGACATTGTCATTGAAATGGATTGTGGGCGCCGGTTCCGGCAATGTCAATTGTGATCACCATTGTATTTTTTGATGGGTCTTATTGGGTCGCTATCGGCCAAAGGGAGGGAAAGTGGGTGTTTCCAGGCAGCAGGCGGTCGAAAACCGGCACGCAATCATGGCAGCGGCTGAGAAGCTGTTTCGCGAGCGCGGCGTCGATGCGGTCGGTCTCGCGGAGCTGATGAAAGCGGCGGGCTTTACGCAGGGCGGTTTCTACAACCACTTCAAATCAAAAGACGCGCTGGTCGCCGCGGTGATGGAGAAGGCGATGGAAGAAGGGGGAGAGGCTTATGCCGCCCTGATCGACGGCGCGAGGTCATCTGGCGCTGACCCGGTCAAGTACAACATTGAGTGGTACCTGTCTCCCGAGCATCGCGCGAATATCGAGGCGGGTTGCCCGTGGTCGGGTTTTGTAGGCGATGCCCGCCGATTCGACGACGTCGCGCGCGGCTCTTACGCAGAGGGGCTCGCGGTGAACCTCGACCGATTCGCCAAGGTCATCGAAGAGACCGAGGGGATCAGCGAAGGCGGCCGCAGCAAGGCGATCACTTTGTTCAGCCAGATGGTCGGTGCGCTGCTGCTTTCGCGTGCTGTTGCAGACGTTGATCCGGCGCTCGCCGATGAAATTCTTGACGAGGGGCGCCAGCATCTGCTCGCTGCGGTGGACACGCAGTCTGAGATTCAATCGCGGGGACGTTCGCGCCGACGGTAGCCCAATGTGTCGTTCGGCGGTGTGTATGGAGCTTTACCGAGACTCACCGCTGTTCCATGCTCGTCACGATTTTTCATGAGCGTCAGGCGGGGGAATCGTCCGCTTTTGCGGCGGCCTTTATCGCGGCGTACTCAAGCATGGCTCCGCCGATCACGTTTTCTCCCCGTTCGTTTAGGGCAGCGCCGGCCCCTTGTATATCCCGCACCTCCTTGTTCTGGCTGAGCTTGATCTTCCCGACCAAGCGGGTGATTTCGATCTCGACTCCGACGATCGCCTTGAGCATCGTATCGATGTAGTCGGCGGCGCTGTCCGTCATCTTCCACGGCTGCGGCTGGGATGCTTCATGGGTCCGCGTGAGACGGGCGACCAGCCCTCGAACATAGCGTTCGTCATCGCGGATGGTCACCCGGCCATGAGCGTGGACCACCCTGTAGTTCCATGTCGGCACCTGCTTGTGAAACTCGTGCTTGCTCGGATACCAGGTGGGCGAGATGTAGGCGTCGCCCGCGCGAAACACGACCAGTACCTCGTCCCCGTTGGCCACGTCCTGCCAGACCGGATTTGCGCGAGCCACGTGAGCATGAAGGACACCACATGCGCCTTCGCCGGCTTTCAGATCAAACGGAATGTGGTTGGCGTCCAGACCGCTTTTGCCATGCGTGAACAGCGTGCCGAACGGATTCTCTGTGATCAGCGAGTGCAGCACCTCGGTGCGCGGTTCATCAAAATGAGTGGGTACGTACATAGGGGCTCCGTGATGAGTGCAGCGATGCGCTAACCCTCATTGCAGGCAACGCCGGTGCGGCAGGCCTGCAAAGAATTGTGGCGGCAAACTGGTTTATATTGTAGAACCAGTTTGGATCATTTTCTTTGGACCAGAAAGCCATGGCTCGCAAACCGAAAGCGGTGGAAGTTCCGTCGATCGGCATGCTGGATCGCGCCGCGGGCCATTTGGGTCGTCAGCTCGCGCAGGCACTCCGCGACGCCGTTCGCCGTGGTGACCTCAAACCCGGCGAGGTGCTCCCCTCCACGCGCACGTTAGCTGCGTCGTTGCATGTTGCGCGGGGAACCGTCGTCGAGGCATTCGAGCAACTGATCGCCGAAGGCTTTCTGCAATCGCAGCCTGGCTCCGACACGCGCGTGGCGCAATCGTTGACGCTCCCCGCCGATCCCCGAGCGCGGTCCTCATCCGTTGAAACTGCCCCGCTTCCAGAACGCGCCCGTCTGTTCGCCCAGGTTGCACGTCAATTTTCCGCCGTACCGCAGGCACCTTTCGCAGTTTCGGTACCCATTGGCCCTGCCGCTCCGGACGATGTCTGGCGCCGGCTCGGCAACCGGCTACGCGCCCGCGGACCCGGCGCTCCGGCTGGGTATGGCGACCCACAAGGGGCGCTGGCGCTGCGCGAAGCGGTGGCCGACTACGTCAGGAAATCGCGCTCGGTTCGTTGCGAGGCGGACCAGGTGATCGTCACGAGCGGCACACAGCAAGGCCTTTACCTGTCATGCCAGGTGCTGCTCGATGGCGACGCGTCGGCGTGGGTGGAGGACCCAGCGTATCGGGGCATTACGGCGATTCTGGAAAGCACCGGGCGTCCGGAGCGCATGATCCGGGTGCCTGTCGACGCGGAGGGCCTCAACGTCGATGAGGGTATCAAGCTGGGCCCGCACGCGCGGGTGGCGTTCGTCACATCGTCGCACCAGTATCCGCTGGGAATGCCATTGAGCATGGCGAGACGCAACGCGCTGTTGGCGTGGGCCCGCGCGAACAACGCCTGGGTGGTCGAAGACGACTACGACAGCGAATTGCGTTATGCGGGACATCCGTTTCCGTCGCTCCAGGGGCTGGACCCTAACCGGGTGGTCTATCTCGGCACCTTTAGCAAGATCCTGTTTCCGTCATTGCGGCTCGGCTATGCCGTTGTCCCGGAGAACCTCGTGGAGGCCTTCTGCGGCGCGCGCGTGCTCATGGACCGCAATCCCCCAAACGCAGATCAGCATGTACTGGCGGCCTTCATCGCGGAAGGCCATCTGGATCGTCACATCCGGCGTATTCGTGGCGTCTATGCGGACCGCCGCGCGTGCATCATCGAGACGCTCGAGCGACTGCTGCCGAAAGAGGTCGCCTGGTTGCAGCCGAGCGATCAGGGCATGCACCTCGTGCTCTGGCTTGGAGGGGGCGTCGACGACAGGTTAGTGGCGTCGTTAGCGGCCGAAAGTGGCGTTGCAGTACGAGCGGTGTCACCCATGTATTCCGATGGAAAAGGCCCGATGGGTTTGATACTGGGTCTCGGCGGTTTCAGCGACGCCGAAATTGAAATTGCCACTCAACATCTCGCCACGAGTATTGAAGCTGCGGCCAAAGCGGCACGCCGTGCGAATCCGCAGGGCGCCGTTGCCGCTAAAGCGTAACTGAATGATCTACCAGGGAATGGTCGCGTCCGCCCGCTAGCCTTGCCGCGCTTGCCAGCCGATACCGAGACTTTTCTGCAGCGACACAAAGTCCTTGAGCAACTCGGCCTGTCCCGCGACGACACTCTGCTGCGAGGTGAATTCTTCGCGCTGCGTGTCAAGCAGATCGATCAGCGTGGCAACGCCGGCGGAATAGCGCTGCCGCATCAGCGTGGCCGAGTGGCTTGCTGAGGCCTCCACCTTTTGCAACGTGACGACATGCTCGCGCTGATGCCCATAGCGCGAGAGCGACGAGTTCGCGTCCTGCAGCGCGCCGAGCACGGCCTTCGTATAACGCGCCTCGGCTTCGTCACGCGATGCCTCGGCAGCGTGCACGCTGCCCAGTGTGCGACCAAAATCGAACGCGTTCCATTGCAGATACGGCGCGCCGATCCAACTGAAATTGTTCTTGCGCACGAGGTGACCCGGATCGCCCGCGCTGAAGCCGATATCACCGAGCAACGTCACCTTCGGGAAAAAATCCGCGATGTGTTCGCCGATCTGCGCATTGCTCGACGCAAGCCGCCGCTCCGCCGCGCGAATGTCGGGACGCTGCTGCAACATCACCGACGGATCGCCGATCGCCACCGTCGCGGGCAACGCCGGCAGCGGCCGCGTGCCCGCGAGTTGTTGGTCCAGCGCACCGGGCTCACGGCCGGTCAGCACGGCGAGGCGGTCGAGTGAATCGGTCAGTTGCGCGTCGAGCGGAATCAGCGTCGCGCGCGTGTTTTCAACCTGCGTGGTCAGGCGTTCCACATCGATGTCTGCTGCCGTGCCGCGCTCCCGGCGCTGCTGTGTGAGCGTCAACATCTTCTGTTCGGTCTGAGCCTGACGCTGCGCGAGTTCAAGCCGCGTCTGCTGGTCGCGCAGTTCGATGTAGGCCTGCGCAACTTCTGCCGCGAGCGACACCTGGGTGTCCGCGAGATCGGCATCGACGGCTTCCGCATCCGCGGACGCCGCTTCGATAGCGCGCCGCGTGCCGCCAAACAGATCGATTTCCCACGTGGCATCGAAGCCCGCCGTATAGAGCTGCAACGGGCCGCGACCCGACGACGCTGTACTGCTGCCTGACGAGCTTCCGGAGCTGAGCGAACTCAGATCAGGCGAGCGCAAGCGCAGCGCGGCAGCATCGCCAGAGATTTTCGGCAATTCGTTCGCACGTTGCTTCTGCAGTTGCGAACGCGATTCCCGTAACCGGGCCTGCGCAATATGCACGTCGGGACTATGTGCAAAGGCGGCGGCGATGAGGTCGTTCAGCTGCTGATCGTTGAATGCGAGCCACCACTGGTTCGGCGCCGGCGTCGCAGTCGTACCGGAAGCCGGCGCACGCACGAAGGTCGCGCTGCTGCGGGCGTCCTGCGCAACCGACGGTGCGCCGTGATAATCCGGGCCGACCGTGCAACCTGCCAAGGCGGACAGAAGCACGGCGGCGGCCAGTGCAATAGACGAGGGACGGTTGAACATCATGGTGTGATGAAAAGACATTAGTGTCCGGCGGAAGAAGGCGGCGGTGCATTCCGGCTGGGTGTTTTCAGCAGCAGCGCAAGCGGAATGCAGGCGATCAGCGCGATGCCGAGCAGATAGAAGGTTTCCGAATAGGTCATCACGATGGCCTGCTGCTGGATCTGCGCGCCGAGTTGCCCAAGCGCGCGCACCTGCGAGTACGCCATGTCGCCCGTATGTGCGAACCAGTTCGCTGCGTTCGCCGCCAGGCTCTCCTGGCCGATCAGCGAATTTGCACTGACCGACTCGCGGATCATCGCGGTATGAAAGGTCGTGCGCCGGTCGATCACGGTACCGATGATCGCCAGGCCGATCGACCCGCCGAGATTGCGCGCCATGTTGTAGAGACCGGCGGCGTCGCCGGAATCTTCGCGCGACACGGCCGCCATCGACGCCTGATTGAGCGGCATCATCGCGAGCATCTGTGCGGTGCCGCGTATCAGTTGCGACCAGATGAAATCGTGCCCGACGCTCTGTGCCGTCAACTCAATGTCGATCATGCAACTGATCGCGTACAACACCAACCCGGTGATCACCAGCACGCGGAAGTCGACTTTGCCAAGCAGCCGCGGCAGGATCGGCATGATCATGAAGGCGGGCAGCCCGGAAAGCAGCATGATCGCGCCGGACTGTTCGGCGTTGTAGCCCGCGACC
The DNA here is from genome assembly GCF_030511745.1 of Paraburkholderia sp. SECH4. Classification (NCBI taxonomy): domain Bacteria; kingdom Pseudomonadati; phylum Pseudomonadota; class Betaproteobacteria; order Burkholderiales; family Burkholderiaceae; genus Paraburkholderia; species Paraburkholderia sp. SECH4. Next base: position 74,655 of record NZ_JALOCP010000027.1, on the reverse strand, counting down.
ACCCCGAGAAACTGCGGCAGCAGATACGACACGCCATAGAGCGCTGCGCCGACCGCGGACACGATCACGATCACGCTGGCGTAATTCGGGTTGCGCATCAGACTCAGGCGCACGATCGGCTTCTTCGCGGTCATTTGCGAGGCGGCGATCAGGATCATGCCGAAGACCGACACGCAGGTGAGCATCACGATCATCGACGATTCGAACCAGCGCTCGCGCTGGCCTTCTTCGAGCACCACCGTGAGCGAACTGAGGCCGATCGCGAGACCCACGATGCCGAGCCAGTCCGCCTTGAAAAACGCTTCCCAGTGCGGCCGGTCTGACGGCAGACCGACGATCAACAGGGTCATCAGCGCAAGGCAGATCGGCAGATTCATGAAGAAGCACCAGCTCCAGCTAATGTTCTCCGCGAGCCAGCCACCGACAACCGGTCCAAGCAGCGGCCCGAGCAATACGATCAAGCCGAACATGGTCATGCCGACTGGCATCTGCGATAGCGGCAGGCGCGTGCGGATGATGGTCTGCGCCGTCGGAATCAGCGCGCCACCCGTGAAGCCCTGGCCGATGCGGCCGGCGATCATCATGGGTAAGGTGTGTGACCAGCCGCACATCATCGAGAACGCAATGAAAAGTGCCGAATTCGTCAGCAGGAAATTGCGCAGGCCGAACACGCGCGTAAGCCATGCCGCCAGCGGAATCATCACGATTTCCGACATCAGATAGCCGGTCGAAATCCAGGTGCCTTCCGTACCGGTGGCGCCGATTTCGCCCTGGATCTGCGGCAGCGCGGAGTTCGTGATCGAGATGTCGAGCGTCGCCATCAGGGCACCGAGCGCGCCTGCGGCGACGGCGATCCAGTCGCCGACGCTGGCACGCTCTTCCCCACGCGGTGCGGCTGGCGCCGCGGAGGCGGGAGTTGCGGTTCCCGATTCAGCCACGATGATTCTCGCTATCGATGCGTGCGTCACGATCACGCGCTGAACGCGTGTCGACATCCACGGTCACCGACAGCCCCGGCAAGAGCACGCTGCGCGTCTCCGTGCCCGTGTCGATCCGAATCCGCACGGGCACCCGCTGCACGATCTTGGTGAAGTTGCCGGTGGCATTTTCCGGCGGCAGCAGCGCGAATTGCGAGCCCGTGCCGGGTGAGAAACTGTCGATCACGCCGTGCAGCGTATGACCGGGCAACGCGTCGACGTGCATTTCCACCGGCTGACCGATGCGCATCCCGCCCACCTGCGTTTCCTTGAAGTTCGCCAGCAAATAGGTACTTTGGACCGGCACGACCGTGAGCATCCGCGTGCCGGGTTGCACGTACTGACCCACACGCACGGTGCGATCGCCGACCTTGCCGCCGAGGACACTGCGCACCACGGTGTTGTCGAGATCGAGTTGCGATTGCTGCGCGCTGGCCTGGACGGCTTCGAGCTGCGCGCGCGCCTGCGCGAGCTGCGCGGTGGCCGAACCAATCTGCGAGCGTGCTGCCTCGACCGCCGCCGCATTCGCGGCGAGCGTGGCATTCGCCTGGTCGCGGCTACTGGTCAATTCCGCCAACCGTTCGCTGCTTTCAGCGCCAGTGGCGACGAGCGGCGCGTAGCGGCGCACTTCGTCACTCGCATGCTGCGCGCTCACGCGCGCCACCTGTTGCTGCGCCTGGGCCTGCGCAATGTTGGATTGCTGCTGTTTGATGTCGGCCTGCGCGCGTTCGATGTCGGCCTTGCGCGCATCGATCGTGGCCCGCGCCTGGTCGAGCGCGACCTGATACTGGCGGGCGTCGAGATGGACAAGCGGATCACCAGGCTTCACGACCTGGTTGTCCGCGACGTAAACTTCCGTAACGTAGCCGGCGATCTTGGGCGCCACGGTGACGCTGTCGGCCTGCAGATAGGCGTCGTCGGTGCTTTCGATGAAGCGGCCCACGGCCCACCAGCGGGCGAGCCAGACGGCGCCGACGATCAGCGCGACGACGCCGAGCGCGATCAGCACCGTGCGCCGGCTGGGACGCCTCGCGCCTGCTGCGGGCGAATCATCGGCGGGTATCGGGCGGGAGGGAGAGCCTGCGGTCGCTGACATCGTATCGGTCCAATTGTTTCCAGGTGGCACAATTATTCCAGTTGATCAAATTGTGTCAAGTGATATATTTCTTACGAATTCCCGCAATACGCGCAATGGAGAAAGAGGCATGAGCACCGCAAAGAAGCTGCGCCGCTCGCCGGAGGGCGGCTATGCACGCGGCGACGAAACGCGGCACCGGATCATCGAGGCGGCGATCGAACTGTTTGGCGAACACGGTTTCGAGGGCGCGTCGACACGCGACATCGCGGCCCGCGCCGGCGTCAACGCGCCCGCGCTGCAGTACTACTTCGAGAATAAGGAAGGGGTGTATCGCGCATGTGTCGAGATGCTCGCCGACGACGCATGGGAGACATTCGGCCCGGCCATCGAACACGCGCAGGAAGCGCTGCGTGAAAACGCCGACACCCCGGCGTTGATCGACGCCTTCATCGGTATTCAGACAGCGATCGCGCACAGCGCTTTCGTCAAGGCAAGCAAGCCCGGCCGGCGGATGTTCTTTGCGCGCGAACAGGCGGGACACGAACCTCAGAGTGCCATGCAGATTTTCGGCTGCCGGATTCGCCAGCCGCTCAACGATGTCAGCGTGGCGCTAGTGGCGCGAATTTCCGGGCGTGCAGCCGACGATCCGGTCACCTTGATCCGCACCTTCAGCCTGCATGGGCAACTGGTGATTTTTCACCTCGCGCATCCGTCCAAGCTGTCGATGCTCGGCTGGAAGAGCATCGACGCAGAGAAGGCGGCACTGCTCACGTCGACCGTCCGCGATCAGACTCGCACGCTGCTCGAGCATTGGAGCCGGGAACGTGACGAGGGGCGCACGCCCCCCGCGCAAACCACGGGTAAAGGAAAGCCGCGCAAGCAGCAGTGATCTCACGCCGGCGCACGCATCAACGCTTTCGAACCCGTTGGGCAAGATGCCATTACAATCCAGCACTTCGAACCGACAACGGTGATTTGCGCCATGAGATATCCCCTTGCATTGACACTCGCCGCGGTCATTGCAACCGCAAGCACGATCGCAACCGCCCAAACATCCGGGGGCAGCGACGCACCCAAACTGCAGTGCGCCATTGGGTATGTCACCGGCGTCGGTGGATCGGCGCAGAGCTTTCGTGAATACCTTTCAACCCCCGACCGGGACAAATATCGCTTCGTTGCTGACAACCCGATTCAATGCAAGATCTCCGACGAAGGTCGCGCGTCAGCCTGTACCGGCGTGACAAACCTTCGGAATGAAAAAGTCAGCGTGTACGACGACGTCGACAATGCGACGATAGCCGTGGTTGCGCGCGTGGAACTCGAGCACGGCACCTACCCGGTGATCATCGTCGTGCGACGGCAGGATGTGAAGTGCGAGGAGTGAGCGCTGTCTGTCGCGTCATTGATGATCGCCGGTTGGGTGCGAGCAACAACCCAGCCGGCGAAAGAACGATTACGAATCGAAAACGCCGTAGAGATCAACGGCGTTTCATCTTGATCACGCGTGAAATCTGACCAAGCGTAAATCCGGTGTTCTGCACGTATTTGGCGTAGTCGAGCGGAGCAGTGAACGATTCATCGGTGACGTACTCGCCCATGTAACGGAATCGGTCAGTTGCTGTTCGGACAAAAACTGGAAGCGGCTCGGTCTGTCGCGCGAGCGTCCGGCCGGCCGCACGTGCAGCGGCGCTGCTATCGCAGACGATCACATCCGGCGCATAGGGGTTGAGGTCCTGACGCAATCGCGCAGCGACGACCTTGCCGCCCTTCGTAGGCAAGAATGCCTGCTTGCATCCTCCCGTCACCCTGTGAATGTCTTCCCGGGAATACTCTTTTCCAATTTCAAACATGATTTTTCTCCGAAGAATGACGCCTGGCTGTGAAGCAGCGGCGTCAAGCGGAGCGATGATATCGAGCTGTATCTAAAGCCGTTGTATAAAGCGCGGGCTTCTTGATAAAGAAGGTATGTGGGTCGAGTGGAATGGCGAGACATGCGCTTAGATATGCTGAATTTACGGTACACACCCCTCGGTTTTATAAATTCGTTATACGGTTGATGACAGAATCTCGAGGTCACAGAGCGCGGGTCTACATGCTTCGGCCGGGATCACCCTCTCTGTCTCCGCAGTCTTACCGTTCGCGTTTTTTCGTAGACGGTTGCCGCAAGCGCTTGTAGGAACATGCCGAGGTGTTTTGGGGGCGAAAACCGCACGACGTGCATGGATCGGCCATACGCCAAGGATGTGTTTCTACGAGTGCTTGCGTCAGCGTTGCGCTACTCGCGGCGAAGGAATCTGCTCAGCATCAAGTTGCCTCGACGATTCAATGCGTGTGGGGCCGAATAACAGCGTCTTTCGGAGGCGTCCGATCCGCCGGCGTCTCGTCGGCGGACTCCAACGGATCGATGCTCATGTCGGTACGGTTGAGCATCGCGCGGGCCTTGTTCATATCGAGCGCCCCCTCCCATCGAGCGACGACAATCGTCGCTACCCCGTTGCCGATCAGGTTTGTGACGGCACGAGCTTCGTTGAGGAAGCGATCGACGCCTAGCAGCAGCACCAGTCCAGACACCGGGATTTTGTGCATCGAGGCCAGCGTGGCAGCCAGCGCGACGAATCCGGCTCCGGCCACACCCGCAGACCCTTTGGATGTCAGCAGCAACACACCGAGGAGCAGCAACTGATCGCCGATCGTCAAGTGGATATTCATCGCTTGCGCAACGAACATTGAGGCCATGGTCAGGTAGATCGCCGTGCCATCGGCGTTAAAGGTATAGCCCGTAGGCAGCACCATCCCGACCACGGGGCGTGAACACCCCAGCTTCTCCATTTTGATGAGCATCTGCGGGAGCACCGCTTCAGTCGAAGCGGTACCGAGAGTAATGAAGATCTCGTCCTTGATGTAGCGGAGAAACTTCCACAGCGACAGTCCGCTCATCCGCATGACAAAACCAAGCACAACCACCACGAAGAAGATCGAGGTCAGGTAGAGGCACAGCATCAGTTGGCCGAACGATGCCAGCGTGCCAATTCCGTACTTCGCGATGGTAAATGCCATGCCGCCAAAGGCACCGATGGGCGCGACATACATCACGATTCGCACGACGCCGAACATGCCCTGAAGGAACATGTCGAGCATGTCGACGAACGGCGCAGTGCGGGGACCAAGCCTGGCGAGAGAGATGGCGAGCAGAAGCGAAAAGAAGATGATGGGCAGGATATCTCCATTTGCGAACGCTCCGACAATGCTGTTCGGAACAATGCTCATGAAGAACTCAAGCATGCCGTGCTGCTGTGCCGCATGGGTGTAGCTGGAAATGGCCGAACTGTCGATATGCGCGGGGTCAATGTTCATCCCACTGCCCGGCTTGATGACGTTCACGATTACAAGGCCAACAGCAAGCGCAATCGTCGATGCAATTTCAAAGTAAACAACCGCCTTGACGCCAACGCGACCGGCCGCATGAAGGTCGTTCATGCGGGCAATGCCGACGACAACAGACGCGAAAATGATCGGCGCAAGCAGCATCCGGATCAGCTTGATGAACAGATCTCCGAGAGGTTTGAGCTGAGAACCGATGTCAGGATAGAAATGGCCGACGAGGACGCCGGCAACAATGCCAATCAGAACCTGTACGTAGAGCTTGGAAAGAGATTTTCCGATCTTTGAAACCCGCATGACTGTCTCCTATGCGTGGCATCTTTTAATGAAATTCAGCACCAGCCGCCGCAGCGGGATCTACCGCTGCGGCGAGCACGGACTGATTTCGCGTGCGTTCCTTTTGTCTATTCTTATGAACGCTACGCCGACGCTTTTGTCGGCGCGTTTTGCCGTTTGAAGGCTTATGCGGACAGCTTTTGCATTTCGGCGAAAAGATCCGCTTTTCCTTCGAAGCCGATGCCAGGCAGATCCGGCATGGTGATGAAGCCGTTCTCCACCTTCACGCCGTCGGGAAAGCCGCCATAAGGCTGGAACAGGTCCGGATAAGATTCATTGCCACCCAGACCGAGTCCGGCCGCGATGTTCAACGACATCTGGTGTCCGCCGTGCGGAATACAGCGGCTCGGCGACCAGCCGTGTTGACGCAGCATGTCGAGCGTGCGCAGATACTCCACCAGGCCATAGCTCAGCGCGCAGTCGAACTGCAACCAGTCGCGATCCGGACGCATGCCGCCGTAACGGATCAGGTTGCGTGCGTCCTGCATCGAGAACAGGTCTTCGCCAGTTGCCATCGGCTTGTCGTAGTAGTTGCGCAGCGTCGCCTGCAATTCGTAGTCGAGCGGGTCGCCCGGTTCTTCGTACCAGAACAGGTCGTATTGCGAGAGTGCCTTCGCGTACTGGATCGCGGTGTCAAGGTCGAAGCGGCCATTGGCATCGACAGCGAGTTTCTGGCCGTCACCAAGTACGCTCAGGATCGAGTCGATGCGGCGCAGATCTTCATCGAGCGAAGCGCCGCCGATCTTCTTCTTCACAACCGTATAGCCTCGGTCGATATAGCTGCGCATTTCGTCTTTCAGCTTCTCGTGGTCCTGGCCTGGGTAGTAGTAACCGCCGGCTGCGTACACAAAGATCTTGCGATCGGGCTGGCCATTACCGTAGCGGTCGGCCAGTAACTGGAACAGCGGCTTGCCTTCGATCTTCGCCACCGCATCCCAGATCGCCATGTCGATCGTGCCGATGGCGACCGAGCGCTCGCCGTGACCGCCCGGCTTTTCGTTCGTGAACATGGTCGCCCAGATCTTGTGCGGATCGAGGTTGTCGCCGGCATCGTTGACGAGCGTGGCGGGATCGGCTTCGAGAATGCGCGGAATGAAGCGCTCGCGCATCAGCTTGCCCTGGCCGTAGCGGCCGTTGGAATTGAAGCCGTAACCCACGACCGGTTTTCCGTCACGGATGACATCCGTCACCACGGCGACGAGACTCAGCGTCATCTTGCTGAAGTCAATGTAGGCATTCCGGATCGGGGAGCTGATCGGAACAGTTTTTTCGCGGATTTCAACGATTCTCATGACGGTGTCTCCTGAGTTTTGGGCACGTTTTGCATGCGTCCGGCTGCAATGGAAACTAGCTTATCCGCGAAAGGAGGGATTAGAATTCACTTGGATTCATTTCATTTTTTACTTTTGGTGAACAACTGAAGTGACGACTGACTCAGCATCCGACTTCGAGTTTTTCATCCTCCTCGCCAGACTCAAAAGCCTGTCGGGAGCGGCGCGGGCGCTCGATCTCACCCCGCCGGCCGCGACCAAACGCCTGGGGCTGATGGAACAAAGACTGGGGGCGCGGTTAGTCAACCGGACAACGCGGAGTGTCAGCCTGACGCCCGAGGGCGAGACCTACCTGCGCTACGCGACACAGATCGTCGGGCAAGTCCGGCAGATGGAGGACGAGATATCGGGGGCTCGATCCGATCCCCACGGACTGCTACGCGTCAATGCGACGCTCGGCTTCGGGCGCACGACCATCGCGCCGCTTGTGTCCGAATTCGCGAAGCGTTTTCCCAACGTGGAGATCCAGTTTGAGGTGACCGACCGGCCCATCGATCTGGTGGAGGAGGCCTTCGATATGGCGATTCGTTTTGGCGAACTCCCTGACAGCCGGCTTAGCGCCCGGCGCATCATGAGCAATCGTCGCTTTCTTTGCGCCTCCCCGAAATACCTCGAGCGTTTCGGGACACCGGAGTGCGTAGAGGATCTCGTTCGGCACCGTTGCATCATTCATCGGCAAAACGATGATGCCTACGGCGTGTGGCGGTATATGCAGGGGGACCACACCGAAGCGTTGAAAGTCAAAGGCGCGCTATCGAGCAACGATGGCGATATCGTGCTGCGGTGGGCACTCGACGGGCATGGGATATTGATTCGTTCCGAATGGGATCTGGCGAAATACGTCCAAAGTGGGCGGCTCAAACTGGTCTTGCCGGAAACGGTGCTGCCCTCAGCCGACCTCTTCGTCTACTATCCGAGCCAGCGAAACCAGACGGCCCGCGCCCGCGCATTCATCGACTTTCTGATCGATCGCTTTCAAGCACCGTTTATACCTGTCGAAACCGGTGCTTCGATCTATGATCAAAAAAAGAAAACGGGCCGCAAGTCATAAGTCACGCAGACGCGAACAATGCAGCGGCCCAATCCGCAAACACCCTCACCTTGGTGCTATATCGTCGGCTAGGCGGATACGCGATATAGACCTCAAGCGGGTTCGGTCGCCATCGCGTGAGAATAGGTACAAGTTTCCTCTGCTTGATGAACGGGCGAGCCATGAAGTCCAACGTGTGGACGATCCCCAAACCGGCCAGTGCAGTTGCAATGTGCGAATTGCTCTCGCTGACAAGAACGTCATTGCGTACGCGGCCAAGCGTGATCGTCTCCTCGCCCCTGCGAAACATAAGGGGCTGTGTCACACCCGTACTGGCAGAAAAATATCCCGCAACAGGCAGGTTGTTATCCACGATTTCCTGTGGATGTTTCGGTGTGCCGTACTTCGCGAGATACGCGGGACTCGCACATGTGGTCCACGCAAGCTTCCCGATCGGATGCGTCACAAGATCCGGATCGTCGGCTGTACTTCGAATTGCACAGTCTATGTTTTCCGCGACAAGATCCGCGGTACGGTCCGTGACGCTTAGTTGAACCTGTATGTCCGGATAACGCTCGAGAAAGGTTGGCAACGCGGGAATGAGAATGCCGCTTGCAGTCGATCCGCCAGCATCGACTCTCAGCACTCCACGCGGGCTCGCCTCCTCCCGACCCAGCGTAGCCTCTATGTCATCGAGTTCGCTGAGGAGTTGCCGAGTGCGCTCATAGTAAGCAGCGCCATAGGTCGTCACGCTGACGCGCCGCGTATTTCGCTCCAGCAGTTTTACGCCAAGATGCGCTTCCAGTGACTGGACCCATTTGCTCGCCGTGGCATTGGGCATATTCAGAGAAAGGGCTGCCCGCCCGAAGCCTCCTGTCTCGACAACGCGAACAAAAATACGGATGGCCTGCAGATGGTCCATGGATCTACCTCGTCGATTATCCATCCCAGTGAATAGATAAACCACAATATACATATTTATCTGCATGGGTGTTTAAACTAAGCTGGGCTCATTAATCCACAGATGAACCAGGAGTCCTGAAATGACAACGTCCCTCTACGACAACATCCATTCGACCAAGCATGCGGGAAAGGTGGCGCTCGTAACCGGCGGCAGCACCGGAATCGGCCTCGCTACCGCCAAGCGCCTCGCTCGCGAAGGTGCAACGGTGTTTATCACCGGTAGACGCCAGGCGGAATTGGACACGGCGGTATCTGAAATCGGGCACGGGGCACGCGCGATTCGTGGCGACATTTCGTCGGCCGCAGACCTTAAGAGAGCCGTCGACGCGGTGTCTGCGGAACATCAACGGATAGACATTCTCTTCGCCAATGCGGGCGGCGGCGAGTTCTCCCCGCTTGGACAGATCACCGAAGCACAATTCGACAAGTACTTCGACATCAACGTGAAAGGCACCTTGCTAACCGTGCAGAGCGCATTGCCGCTCATGCGGGCCGGCAGCGCCATCGTGATTACAGGATCGATCACATCGGCACAAGGTGTACCGGCGTTCGGTGTCTACGCCGCCACCAAGGCTGCATTGCGCTCCTTCGCACGCACCTGGGCATCGGATCTCAAAGGCCGAGACATCCGCGTCAATGTGGTCGCGCCTGGTGTCGTCGTCACGCCTGCCTACAAGACCGAACTCAAGCTGAGCGACGAACAGATCGAAGCCTATTGCAAGGAGGTTGCCGAGACGACACCGCTCGGCCGTGTCGGCAGCACCGATGAAATCGCCAAGGCGGTTTCCTTTCTCGCCTCCGACGATGCCAGCTATATCACCGGGATAGAACTGTTCGTTGATGGTGGACGCGTGCAAGTCTGATTTTTTCAGCGCCGGATCGATGGCCGCTCGACATTAGCAGGTAGCACCCATTTTTAACGCACGGGTTCGTGATGCCGGCGGACCATCGCTCGGCCCGGTCCGCGACGGGTTCTGTGCTCGCGTCAATCCGTCGCTATAATGTGCCATCCGGCGGGCGATCGCTAGTCCACCGCACGTGGCAGCACGACAGCGCCGCGTTCCCGCTTTGCAACGAGGCTTCCGGTGATGAGCGAGTCTAATCTTCCACATGTGCTTGCAGTGGACGACGATCCAGCCATTCGCAATCTCATTTGCGAGTATCTGACGGACAACGACTTAAAGGTGACCGTCGCCGCCGACGGCCAGGAAATGACCGCCGCGTTGGCGGAATACGCGATCGACCTGGTCGTACTCGATCTGCGGATGCCGGGCGAGGATGGGATGAAAATCGCGCGTCGGCTACGCGAGCAGTCATCGCTGCCCATCATCGTTGTATCAGGCCGCCTCGACGAGGCCGACCGCGTCATGGCACTCGAACTCGGCGCCGACGACTACCTGACCAAACCATTTAGCCCGCGCGAACTGCTGGCTCGCATCCGCACGGTGTTGCGGCGCACAGCGGCCACGCAGTCGCTGACAGGACGTCAGGTCGACGCGCGCGCGTACCGCTTCGCCGGATGGGAACTGAATATCGGCACGCGCCGGCTGACATCGCCGGACGGCAAGCGCGTCGAGCTGACCAATGGCGAGTTCTGCCTGCTCAACGCGTTTCTCGCTTCTCCGGGCCGGATTCTCACGCGCGAGCAGCTACTCGAAGCGAGCCGGCTTTACGACGACGTGTACGACCGGTCGATCGATGTCCAGATTCTCCGGCTGCGCCGCAAGATTGAAGAGGATCCATCGCATCCTGCCTACATCAAGACCGAACGCGGCGCCGGCTACATCTTCGCAGCGAGCGTCGACAAACTGAGCGCAGCGGCCTCATAAGCGCCGTCCTGCCGCCATAACTGCTGGGCTTTGCGCGCACTGCCGGATCAACGTTCATATGAAGACGAGAGCATCCACGCGCGCCAGCCTCCGTCAGCCTGCCCCACGCGCCACCGGAATCACCGTTAAAGACCGAATCCCCTGTGCCCCGCGAATCAGGACACCCTCGATGTCAGCGGTCGCCGAGGGTCCGCTCATCAGCACCGCGTAATTCGCAGCGAAGAAGTCGGACCGGTGATACGCATGGTGCAGATTACCGACAATGTCCGCAGGATCCAGCAACGCAACGAGGTGTTGTGACAGATACCCAAGCGCATTGACCTGATACTGCGCTTCGCTGAGCCAGATCGACCCGGTTTCGGCGACCGCAAACAGCGGCCGGACGATGCCGACATCGACGTCGTTCAGTTCGTGCGGATCGCGGACCTGTTCGATGCGTCGGGTACCCGCCACTTCGGGCACGGCCGAGCAGATCACTTTCGCGTCCGGAAAGCGCGCGCGGATCTGCGCTTCGAGATCACCGTCCGGGGACCTGTCCGCCCAGATGCCACCCATGCTGGCGAACGTTTCCTTGAATTTTTCCAGTGCCGGTGGCAGGCCGGCATCGAACATGGGCACGTCGGGTAGCGTGGCCGGCGTGCGCTGCGCGCTGCGCAGACTTGCGAGAATAGCGTTTCGGCTGCTCATTTTGCTTTCCTGTTTTTCAGGTACCAGTCGCGGAAGGTTTGCTCGGGCGCGTCCGGCACTTCCCGTTGCTTGCCCCACGCATTAAAGGGGTTGTAGATGAAGGCACGCGGCAACTTGGCAACGGCGGTGTCCGCTGCCTTGATCGCCGCGCGGTACAGTGCCGGCTCGGCCAGCACTTTCCCCGCGACTTTCATTGCCTGCGTCTTCACGAACGGCAGCTCATGCTGCTCGGCAACAATCTGGCGCCACTTGTAGATCTGTTCGTGGATGTTGATCTTGACCGGGCAGACGTTCGTGCAGCTACCGTTCATCGTCGAAGCAAACGGCAGCGCGCTGTATTTCTTCAGATCGAAGGTCGGATTGATAATCGCACCGATCGGCCCGGAGTAGACTCCGCCGTAACTCAGGCCGCTGCTGCGCCGGTAAACCGGACACGTATTCATACAGGCGCCGCAGCGGATGCACTTCAGCGAGTACCAGAAGTCGTCCATTGCAAGCCGTGCCGAGCGGCCGTTGTCGACCAGCACGAAGTGCATTTCGCCGCCTCTGCGCGGGCCGCGGAAGTGCGATGTGTACTGCGTGATCGGCGAGCCGAGTGCGCTGCGCGACAGCATGCGAATGAATACCCCGAGGTGCTCGAGCTTCGGAATCACCTTCTCGATGCCGATCGATGCGATATGCAGCGACGGCACGTTTGCACTGAGATCGGCATTGCCTTCGTTCGTACACACCGTGATACCGCCTGTTTCCGCGACCGCGAAATTGCAGCCGGTCATCCCGGCTTCGGCGTTCAGGATCAGCGGCCGGGTCGCATCGCGCTGCGCTTCGGCAAGGTAATGCACGTCGTCGTTGTCCGGGTCGGTTCCGAGTGTCTTCGCAAACACTCTGGAGACGTCCGATGCAAGCTTATGAACCGCCGGCACGACGATATGCGCGGGGCGCTGGTGATCGAGCTGCTGGATCCGTTCGCCCAGGTCGGTTTCCACGACCGTGATGCCGCGCGGTTCGAGGTACTCGCGCATTCCGCATTCTTCCGTCAGCATCGACTTGCTTTTGACGAGCGTCTTCGCGCCGTGGCTTTCGAGAATCTCGTGCACGATGCGATTGTGCTCTTCCGCATCCTTCGCCCAGTGCACGATCACGCCGTTGTTCGTCGCGTTGCGCTCGAATTCTTCGAGGTGGTCGGCGAGGTGCGTCAGCGTATGTTCCTTGATCCCTGATGCAAGCGAGCGTAATTGTTCCCATTCTTCGATGCCGTGCGCGGCCTCGTCCCGCAAGGTGCGCAGGGTCCACAGGCGTTTGTCGTGGAACTCGATGTGCTTTTCGTCGGCGATAAATTCGCGCGACGCCTTTACGTGGTCGACACGTTTCATGAGCGGGCTCCATTGAGAATCTGGGCGATATGGATAAACTTCAGATCAAGGCCGAGCCGTTCCGAGCAGCCTTTCTGGTGCATCAGGCACGACGAATCGGCGGATACGATGTATTCGGCGCCGGCCTGCTTGTGATCGCGCACCTTGTCCTGGCCCATCCGCGCAGAGACGGGTTCCTCAGTCACGCAGAACGTGCCGCCGAATCCGCAGCATTCGTCAGGCCGGGCAGGCATAACGAACTCGATACCCTTGACCTTCTTCAGCAGCGATAGCGGTTTCGAGAAGAACGGCTCCTCAATCTCCGACATCTTCGCGGTGCGCAACGATCGAAGCGTTCCGCAACTGTTGTGCAGCCCGACCTTATGCGGAAACTCGGCCCACGGAAGCGCGTCGACCTTCAGCACGTCGTGCAGGAACTCGACTAACTCGTAGGTATTGGCACGCACTGCCCTGCTTTGCGCTGTCGATTCGACGGCCGTCATATGATCGCGCACGTGATGCACGCAGCTTCCGCTCGGCGCCACGATGTAGTCGTAGCCGGAGAAGTTCTTGACGAACAGCGCTTCAGTGGCAGCAGCGTCTTTCTCGCAACCGCTATTGCCCATCGGCTGTCCGCAGCAGGTCTGTTCGAGTGGAAAGTCGACATCACAACCAAAACGCTCGAGAAGCTCGAGTGTTGCGACACCGACGTCCGGAAAGAAGGCGTCGATAAAACATGGAACGAACAAGGCGACTTTCATGGTGTCTCCGGTGGCGGGATGAATTCCAGTGGGATGAAGCGGCTGAACTCGTCTTGTGCTCAAGTTTCCTGGCCTGCGGTTGCCGCCAGATTGCAAATCACACAGGTTGGGTTACATCCGTAATCCGGCGCGGCGCTTCCATCCGCGTGTCAGTAGTGCCCTGAAGTCAGGTCGACCTTGCCCTTGAAGACGTGATAACTGTAGGCCGTATAGCCCAGCATCAACGGGTAGATGAACAGACCCTCTCCCCAGAACATGAAGGCCAGGCTGGCATGCGGACTCGCGGCGGCTGCCACAGTGAGCGAGAACGGGACCATGTACGGCCAGAACGAGATAGCCAGCATCGCGTACGCGCAGATGAACAGCAGCACGATCATGAGGAACGGCTGGTCGTCGCGGCGCCGTCTGACGCCCGTCAGAGTGCCTACGATGGCGCAGAGCGCGATCAACGGTACAAGGAAAAGATAGGGGCGATCGAGCCAGCGGTGCATGATCGCGAGGTTTTCATGAAGTGCATGAAAGAACAGCACGATCAGCAGAACGAGCACCACCAGAAGCAAGGGTGCAATCGCACGATACGCAGCGTCGCGCGCGTCTGCCTCGCATTTCCTGACAACCCAGCTCGCACCGAGCAGAGCGTAGCCGGCGCATAACGCCACACCGCACAGTGCCGAGAAACTGCTGCACCACGTCATGACGTCGCCGGTAAAGTGGCCGTTGACGACCGGCAGCCCTTTGACCAGCGCGCCGACCATTGCGCCCTGCATGAAGGCGGCGACGAGCGAACCCAATACGAAGCCAACGTCCCAGATCGCCCGCGTACGGCGAGCCCTGCCACGGAACTCGAAGGCGACACCGCGAAAGATCAGGCCGGCGAGCATCAGCATCACAGGCACATAGAAGGCGGAGACCAGCAACGAGTAAGCCTGCGAAAATGCGCCCCACAACACCACGCCGGCTACGATGAGCCAGGTCTCGTTGCCGTCCCACAGCGGCGACACGGCGGCCAGCATATGACGCCGGCGTGTTTCGTCCCGGGTCAGGCCGAACAGGATGCCTACACCGAGGTCGAAACCGTCAAGCAATACGTACAGCAAGATGCTAAAGGCGAGTATCAGCGACCAGTAGAGGATCATTTGAGCGTCTCCCAGATCATTTGACCGTCGACGACAGATCCGCCGCCACTGAAAGCGGACGGTTCGGCAAGGCAGCAGGCGGCGTGTGCAGCAGATCTTCGGCAGGTCCCCCTTTGAGCAGCCTGTAAATGTAGAACGTGCCAAAGGCAAAGATGAAGACGTAGGTCGCACAGAAGACCAGCAACGAACCCGCGGCTGCGCGCGGCGTCAGGAACGGCGTAAGCGCGTCAGCGGTGCGCAGCAGCCCATAGACGGTCCACGGTTGCCGTCCCACCTCCGCGGTAAACCAGCCGGTGAGCGTCGCGATGAAAGGCAGCGGAAAGCACAGGAATACCGTCCACAGCAACGCGCGCCGCTGCAGCAGGCGCTCCTTGAGCGATAGCAAGGTGCCGCCCCACGCAACGAGCAGCATGATGAGACCGCATCCCACCATGACCCGGAACGCAAAGAATGGAATGACGATCGGCGGACGCTCGCTGCGTGGGAAGTCGGTGAGACCGACCTCTTTCGAATCGAGCGTCATCGACCCAATCAGACTGCCCAGCACCGGCACCGAAATCGCATAGTCGTTCTTTTCGTGGGCGGCATCGGGCCACGCAAGCAGAACTTCGGATGCGGGTTGTTCGTCGTGCCAGCGCGCCTCGATCGTTGCAAACTTGATGGGCTGATAGCGGTGCACATAATCGCCGACCAGATGTCCGAATAGCAGTTGAACCGGTACGAGGATCGCCGCGAGCAGAAGACCCATGCGCAGCATGATGCGCGCTTCGGCGGGACACATCCTGCGCAGCGTGTACCACGCACCGGTCGCGGCCACACAAAACGCTCCAGTAACGTAAGCCGCCAGCAACATATGAGGAAACCGCACCCAGACAACCGGGCTGAAGATGATTTTCAACCAGTCGTCCGGCACGTAGACGCCACCCTGGATGATGTAGCCCACCGGATACTGCATCCAGCTATTGTTCACCATGATCCAGAACGCCGAGAGCGTTGTGCCGAGCGCCACCATCGCGGTGGAAAACAGGTAGAAGCCCGGCCTCACCCTGCTCTTGCCGAACAGCAGCACGCCGAAAAACGACGCCTCCAGCATGAAGGCCGTAAAAGTCTCATAGGACAACAGCGGCCCCTGAATCGGCCCCGAAAGCCGCGAGAGTTCGCTCCAGTTCGTGCCGAACTCGAAAGCCAGCACGATCCCGGAGACCACGCCCATGCCGAATGCGATCCCGAAGATCTTCAGCCAGAAGTCGAATACCCGGCGGTACGCGGGCCGCCCGGTGATCAGATGCAGCGCTTCGAGTACCGTCAGCCACGCCGCCAGTCCGATCGTGAACGACGGGAAGATGATGTGGAACGATACGGTGAAGGCGAATTGCAGTCTCGACAGCATGAGCGCGGTGGTGTCCATTTCACTCCCCTAGCGCCACAGGTTGGTTTGCGCGAGATCGATCACCTGGTCCGCTTGTCCGTTCAGGATTGCCTTGACCATATAAAGCGAGAACCCCTTTGCCATTTCGAGGTTGACCGCGGGGGGCATCGCCAGCTCCATCCGGTTGACAACCGCGTCGATCAACACCGGACCGTTGTGGTCGAACGCCGCGGCGATGCCGGGCTCGACATCGTCTGGCTTTTCAAGGCGGATACCGCGGATACCTACGGCTTCGGCCATCGCGGCGAAATTCGGGTTGTTCAGCTCGGTGCCGATCGGCACGAACGATGTGGACTTCTGTTCGAGTTCGATGAAGCCGAGCGCGCCGTTGTTGAAGACCACCACCTTGACCGGCAGGCCGAGTTGCGCAAGGCTCAGGAAATCGCCCATCAGCATCGCGAAACCGCCGTCGCCCGACATGGAGATCACCTGGCGGTGGGGAAAGGCCGCCTGTGCGCCGATCGCCTGCGCCATGGCGTTGGCCATCGAGCCGTGCCAGAACGACCCTATCAGCCGGCGCTTGCCGTTCATCGCGAGGTAGCGCGCGCCCCATACCGTCGGTAAGCCAACATCGCAGGTAAACACCGCGTCTTCCGTTGCATGGTCACTGATGGCTTTGGCAACCTGCTGCGGATGGATCAACGACTTCCTGGCACTGGTCTGCGCCAGCGCGTCGAGATCCTTGCGCGCCTTCCGGTAATGCTGCTGCGCCTGCGTAAGATGCGCGGTGTCGGTCTTCTCCTGCAGTTTCGGCATGAGCGCCGTGAGCGTCGCCTTCGCGTCGCCGATAATGCCCAGATCGATCGGCGTGCGGCGCCCGAGATTACCAGGGCGGATGTCGATCTGGACGATGCGCGTGCCCGTCTTGCGAGGATAGAACTGGCTATAGGGAAAGTCCGTTCCCAGCATCAGCAGCAGATCGCAATCGAGCATTGCGTAGTAGCCCGATGAGAATCCGATCAGGCCGGTCATGCCTACGTCGTACGGGTTGTCCCATTCGATGTGCTCCTTGCCGCGCAACGCATGGACGATCGGTGCCTTGAGCCGCTCGGCCAGCGCCACCACCTCATCATGCGCACCCGCGCAACCCGACCCGCACAACATGGTCACGCGGCCCTGCCCGTTGAGCATCGCGGCCAGCCGGTCAAGATCGGCTTCGGCCGGCGTGACGACTGCCTGCGGCGGCAACAGACCCAAGGCCGAGGGCGGTGGCGCATCAACCGCCTGCTGCAACGCGACGTCGCCCGGGATAACGACCACCGCCACGCCGCGCTTGCCGGTCGCCTCGCGAATCGCGGTCTCGAGCGTGCGCGGCATCTGGTTGGCGCTCGAGATCAGTTCGCAATAGTGGCTGCACTCCTTGAACAACGACTCCGGATGGGTTTCCTGAAAGTAGCCGCTGCCGATTTCCCGAGACGGAATATGCGCGGCGATCGCCAGCACTGGAACCCCCGAGCGATGGCAGTCGAAAAGGCCATTGATCAGATGCAGGTTGCCGGGCCCGCAACTGCCGGCACAGACCGTGAGCGAACCCGTCAGGTGGGCTTCGGCACCCGCGGCGAACGCGGCAACTTCTTCGTGCCGCACGTGGATCCACTCGATCCCGCCGTGACGGCGGATCGCGTCGGTCAAGCCGTTGAGGCTATCGCCAACGATGCCGTACACCCGCTTGACGCCTGCCGCCACCAGTACCTCGACAAACTGCTCCGCTACGGTCATCGACATTGCAATTCTCCAATAAATAAAGATCGACTGATTGCCCGCACGTGCCCGTCTCGACGTCGGTTCGCGACGGAGGATACGTCGGGTCATGTTACGAATCCGTCGGGGGACGGTCCAAGACCAGCTTGTTATGCTTCTATGTCTTTTTTCTTATAGAGTTGGGTGCCGGCGCGCCGGGAATGCTGTCGTGAGGCGCCAGCGTTTTAAGGAATGCATGCAAATGGGGCGTGAGATCGTCATTCCGGAAACTCGCTGTCAGCGTGGTGGTCCGGGACGCGCCGACGCCTTGCAGCGGCCGGTAGACCACATCCGGGCGACGATGGCGCGCAACCGATTCACCGACGAAAGTGACACCAAGTCCGCCCCCCGCCAGCGCAATTGCGGTCTGAATCTCATAGGCATGGTGCGCGACGCGGGGCGTCACTCCCGCGTCCAGGTATAACGATTCGATAAAGCGCGAGAAGCGGGCGTTGGGATGCTTCGGATAGAGCACAAGCGGTGACTGCGCCAGCTGCGCGATGCGCACGGCCTTGTTGCCCGCCAGCGGGTGATCGTGGGCCAGCGCAATCATCACGCGTTCACGCAGCAGCAGTAGCGAGGAACACCCTGCTGCGGTTTGCGCCTGCCGTCCAATGCCGACGTGGATGCGGTGTTCATGCAGCGCATCTGCCTGTTCTTCGGTGAGCATCTCGAACAGTTTGAGTTCGACATCAGGATGAGTGCGGTCGAAGGCCCTGAGCGCTGTGGGCAACACGCTATACATCGCCGAGCGCGTGAAGCCAATGCCTAGCCAACTCCGTTTGCCACACCCTATCTCACGCGTGGCGAGCGTGGCTCGCTCATAGCTGGCCAGTAGCTGACGCGCCTCGGCACTGAAATAATGCCCCGCTTCCGTCAGCCTCAACGGACGGCCGCTGCGGTCGAACAGTTGTGCACCGAGGCGTTGTTCCAGCAAACTGATCTGCCGGCTCAACGCCGGCTGCGCGACGTGAAGACGTTCTGCAGCGCGGCTGAAATTCAATTCGTCCGTTAGCATGACGAAGAATTGCAGGTGCCGAAGGTTCATGACTGACAATGCCTCTGGTTCTGGTGAGACCCGGACGAACGAGCTAAAGCACGTTCTCCGCTTCTCAAATCAATAAACTGAAATCACCGCGTCGCGAACTGCTGGCGTAGCTTCCCAGTCCGTAGCCGATCACACATCATCCGGCGCCTTCGTTGTCCCGCTGCGAAAGCGCGCGATTCATCGCCCACGCAAGATCGGCTTGCCGAAGCGGTTTGCGCAGCACATCGGCGATGCCGGCCGCTTTCGCGTCGCGTTCCAGGGCGGCATTGCTATACCCGCTGGCAAGAATTACCGGAACGTCAGGGCGAGCCGCGCGAATGCGTGTGGCCAGTTCGAGACCCGTGATACCCGGCATGGTCTGATCGGTGATCACCGCATCGAAGCGCTGAGGACTCGCGTTGAACGCCTGCCACGCCGCTTCGCTCGAAACGAAACCGATCGGTTCATAGCCCAGTTCCGCGAGGACTTCTTCGCCGAGAGCGACGAGCGCCTCTTCGTCATCGACGAGCAGCACCGTCTGTCCGTCACCATGCGGCAAAGCCGCTTCGCGCTGAGCAACCGATACGGCCACTGCGTCGATCACCGGCAGATAGACGTCGAAGTGCGTGCCCGCTCCGACGACACTTCGCACGTCCACCGCGCCGCTGTATTCCCGAACGATGCCCTCGACAAGTGAAAGACCCAGCCCCGTGCCTTCGCCGGCTTTGCGCGTGGTAAAGAAAGGATTGAAGATGCGTTCGAGCAGATCGGGGGAAATGCCGACACCAGTGTCGCGCACCGTGAGCCGCACGAACTCGCCCGAACCGACAGCGCCGTGCGATAGCGATCGCGGGGTATCGAGGTGCTGCAGCGCCAGTTCGACGCGGAGTGTGCCGCCGTCCGGCATCGCGTGAATCGCATTGCTGCACAGGTTCATGACGACCTGGTGCATATGCGCAGGATCGCCGGCTACGAACGCATCCCGCGCATCGAGTCGAACCTCGAGTTGAACGGTTTCCGGCAGCCGCACCTTCAGGAGTTCAATGGTCTCCATGACCACCGGCTGGAGATGAACCGGCATCCGGGTGGTGATTCCGCTGCGGCTGAAAGTCAGAATTCGCTCGACGAGCGATCGTGCGCGATCGCCGGCATTCAGCACCTGCTCGATATAGCGCCGCTCCGGCGTGCCCTCCCCGATCGCATCCAGGGCGCGCTCGCCATAGCCGAGTATCGCCCCCAGGATGTTGTTGAAGTCGTGAGCGATGCCGCCCGCGAACGTGCCGAGCGCTTCGAGCTTCTGCGACTGCCGGAGCTGACTTTCCAGCTGGCGACGCGCCGCTTCGTCCTCACGGCGTTGCGTCACGTCCTCCACGGTGGCGACGACCACGTCCTCGAGTTGCGGCGATGAACGATCCGGGGACTCCGTCGAGACAGTGAGGCGGGCAACGTTCATATCGGTCCAGACCACATGCCCATCGCGATGGAGATAGCGCTTCTCGAAACGCAAGCTGTCGTGTTCGCCTCGCATCAACTGGTCGATGAACCGTTGCGTGAGCTCGATGTCGTCGGGATGCGAGATATCCGCAGCCGTCAATTCGGCGAGTTCGGCCGCCGTATACCCGATCATGCGCTGGAATGCGGGATTGGCGCTCAGATAGTAGCCGTGCGGACGCAGCAGCATGATGCCCGCCGGCGCATTCTCGAACACGACTCGCCAGTGTTGCTGGCTGGACTGCAACTGGCGATTGACCCGGGCGAGGCGCCGAACCTGCCTGACGAGCGCGATGGCGAGCACCGCGACGAACAACGAGAGTGCAGCCGCGCCAATCAGTTCATCGATGGTCGACGTGCGCCACGTTGCAAGTGCCACCGCTTCGTCGCGGGTAACCTCAACCCTCAGTGGAAAACCGACTACCGCTCGCTGCGCTAAACGCACGTGCCGCGAAGGGTGGTCCGCCGGTTGTCCTTCGAACACGACAACCGGTGTTCCGTCGATGCGCCGCAGGCGGATCGAGGTGCCGGGACCGAGATTGACCTGTTCATAGAAGTTGCGGAAATACTCGTTTTCGACCAGCGCGACCACGACGCCTCTGAACTGACCTTGTGCGTCTTCAAGCCGCCGTGCGAGAGCGAAAGTCGGTCTTCCGTCTGCGAGGCTCACAATGGGCTCGCTGATCGCCCGTGCATCTCCGTGCGCGCGCTGTAGTTGCTGGAAGTACGTTCGGCCTGTGACATTGACGGGTTTTGGCGCCGTTAGCGTTGTCGCGACCCGGTTGCCGGCCGCATCGAAAATCTCGAGTTGACGAATCTGCGGTACACCGTCGATTTCCTGACGCAGAAATGCGCGGGACTCATCGGGCGATAATTGCGTGCGCGCCGGATCGAGCGCCCACACGGAAGTACGGCCAAGGATGAATTCGACGCCCTGCAGCGAGCGCGCAGTCTGTTCCGCGAGCGCGCTCACGAGACTCGACAGCTCGTGGTCGTTGTAGGCGAGCGTGAGCCGGCGGGAGCGCATGATGTCGGTCGCCGCGCCGATCCACAGCAAAACGATCAGCAGACCGCCGCCCAATGTGATGAGCCAGTATCTGCCCGGCCACGCGAAACTTTGTCTCGCCCGTTCCGTATCGGTCATGTCAAGCCGCCTCATCGAGGTTCATTCATGGACAACGGCGCAAGCAGCGTCTTGATTGACGCGACGAGCTCGTTGCCTCCGAACGGTTTCGCGAGTGCCTGCTCCACTCCAAGTTGCCGGATGGCCGCGTCGGCCATCGCAGGGCCGCCCCTGAAGTAACCGGAAATCGCCACGATCGATGCCTGCGGAAAACGTGCGCGCAGTGCATTGATGGTCTCCATCGAACCGGATTTCGGCACATTCAGATCGACGACGACGACCTTCGCAGAGACCGTTTCGTCAAGACGTCGCGCGTGCGCCGCATTGCACTCGAGGACGCGATATCCGGCATCCCGCAGCGACAAGGCAATCAGATCGCGCATGAACGGATCGTCTTCGATTACGAGAATATCTGTTTTGGTTTCCATCGTCCCAATACCCCTTTTCAAGCGACCGCGAGGTGGCGAGGCAAGCTCGCCGCAGCACTGTATGACGTATTAAAGCGGCTGCCCGTCTCGCCACTGTTTCAGTGCGCTCGCCCAAAGTTACAAATGAAACGGAGTGAAGCGACCGCCTCATTTCAATTGCAACCGAACCGTTCATGACTGAAACCCGCAGGTAACGGCCCGTTGATGAAATGCGGTCATCGGACGTCAACGCAACGACCGAAGCCCAGGCAGGCAATACGTGCAATAGATGATCTTCCTGCAGCGCCGGACAAACCACGTCATCTGATATTTATCACGGCGCGGCCCGCAATGCGGCGACCTTGCCGAGCGGACTGCCCAATCCTGAATGCTCTAAAGGAAAGCAAATGAATCTTCGAGAAATGATGCGCTCGATGGACATGGAAGCGGCAAAGGCGCATTTGAATGTGGCAGTGTTGCTGACGTTGTCGGGCGGTTTTCTCGACGCGTTCACCTACCTGGGACACGGCAAGGTCTTCGCCAACTCGATGACCGGCAATATCGTGCTGATGGCAGTCAACCTGGCCGCCGGTGACTGGCACCAGGCGTCGAGACATGTTTCGCCGCTCGTCGGCTTTGCATGCGGAATTCTGGCAGCGCGTCTGTTGCAATTGATGACGCCACGCTGGGTCCGTCAGCCGGCCATCGCAGCACTCATATTCGAAATCGTGTTTCTAGCGGCAGCGGCGCTGAAAGGGCTGCCCGAATTCTGGTTGATACCCGGCATTTCGTTCGTCGCGACGTTGCAAACGATGTTCTTCATGCAGTCCGGAACGGTGACCTATACGTCGGTCATGACCACCGGCAATTTGCGGCGGAGCATCCAGCTATTTTTCGAATCGACGATACCGAAACGCGACCCCGCCGGCTTACGCGAGGCGGTCGTACTCGGCACGATCAGCCTCAGTTTCGCGCTCGGCGCCGTGGTGGGCGGTTTGACTACACGCCGCCTGCACGATGCGGCGTTAGGCGTGCCGGCCACTTTTCTTTTCATTGCGTTGCTCGACATTTTTCGGCGCGTCTTATCAGGCCGCTTGTCAGGCACCACAGCGGACGAGCGCGGCGCCACATCCGGGCCTCGCGGCCAGGTCTCAAACCGCGATCGAGTGTCCGGCCAAGCGCGCTAGTTCATCATTCGCACCGCGCAATGCTGAATGCGCCTGCCTTTTGTCCGATCTTCATCTGGCATCTGCGAATAGCGTGGACTACGCTACTTTTTACTATGCGACTCTAAAGCATGGCTGACCCTCGACGTCACAATTGCGCGGACTTTCGTGCACCCTTTCCGCACGTGTCTGCCGACACCGGGCAAAAAATGACTGCCTGGTGAAGAGTTTCGCCATTCATTACATTGGCCCACGCATGGGCTTTCTCGCCTCACGCTCGGGAACAGGCGGTCGCACCGACGGCCTCTCGTTCTCTCATCGCTTGCTCGGCAAACGGCGGTAGCCGGTAACACTGCGACCGCTTTTTATTTCATTTGTTTGAATTGGGCGCCTCATCTCGCCAGGCAATAGCCCGCTGCGCGCTGTGATGTTACGTGCCTGGTTCGGTAACAAGGGGATGACCATGAAGATCAAGCATTTAGGCATTTTGTCAGCAATCGCCGTTGTACTTCTCTCGCTCAGTGGCGCCGCGCAGGCCGGCGGCCCCGGCGACCGCGGCGACCGCGGCGGCCTTTGCTCGAACGCAACGCTAAGGGGACCGTTTAGTTTTATCGGTCACGGTGAGATACTTGGATTGAAGAAATCTGCCGATGGTACGTTTCATCCGTACACCGCCCCGTCGATCCTTGATGACGTCGCCCTGGTGACGTTCGACGGCGCAGGCGGTTTTACGCGCACCGACTTCGGGGTGATCGGCGGTCTGCCGAAAGGGGGGCAGACTACATTTAATCCGAACCAGACCGGAACCTACACGGTGAACTCCGATTGCACCGGCACGATGAAAATCGTCTATACCGCAGGCGGAGCCGTGCCGGCCGGCGTCGAGACTGATCTGAACATCGTCGTCGCTGCCGACGGGACGCTCGTCGAGTCCGTTGTCTACAGGGCGGTCACTGTGGCAGGCGCTAGCATGGACGGCCAAGCAGTGTGTCCACCGGATTGCGAGCAAGGTGTGCAAGAAAGCTTTGAGGGGAAAAAGGTCCTGGTCTACGGCTTCCGTTAGTCGAGTCCCGGATGGACCACGCTCGCTAAGGCGATGGTGGTGGTGCCGCCGGCACCAATCCGTACCTTGACATGACATCGATAAGCTTTGAGCGGTCGGGCGGCCCGCCGGCGCTTACGATTGCCCCGACATCACGAAAATACTGGGCGCCTATGTCGGGCGTAAGAACGATCAGCGCGCGGGCCGTGTCATTGTGCGGGTTGCTAAAGTGATGAACCGACCCACGCGGAGTAAACATCCATTCTCCCGGTACCAGGTCTCGGACAACCCCGTCGACCGAGTACCGAAGCATGCCCTCCAGCACATAGACGCACTCTTCGTTACGCGTGTGGCTATGTGGCGGTGGGACTTGTGAACCAGGCCCCACAGTCAATTCGAAAACACCCATCCCGCCCGTGGCAGTTCCATCGACCAGGTACTGAATGCTCAATTGACCAATGTTGATTGGTTCGATTGGAGCCGCGCCGTTCAGTGTCATTTTCGAACTCCTTTGGATTAAGGATACTCGTCAGTCCACCAGCGTTGCAGGTAAGGGGCGTGCCGCTTGCGGCGCGTCCGCCGACCAAAAGGAACGCGGTTCATCCAGGATTATGCGCCTCTCAACTGTCCGGCAGTCTCAGGGGGACGGTTCCACGCCAATTCGGCGCAGGCAGGGTGGTGGCGCTGGATGCGGGCTTTGCGTTCCTGACCGCACGCGATTCAGGTCAGTTATTTCGCCGCACGATAAAACGGCTCGATCTTACAGCGGAGACCGTGACCGTCGTGTGTGATCCGCTTTCGCGCACGGCATTGTCGAATTTTCTGCGCGAAGCCGGGGTGGAGGCAGCGGCAAGGTGTTAACCGAGGGTTTCACAGGACGAAACTTTCGCTCGCATCCGCCGATAACTCGAACAGGAACCACCTGGATGGCCGCCGGACAGTCCATCGGCGCCACCAGGCGCGCCCATACACATGCCACTTCGCACGGCAGCCCTGCGCGATTTCCATTCGTTTGCACGAGGACTCAGGATGCACAAGCTCAGTTTTACGCAGAAGCTGTGGCTGCCGCTGATCATCAGCCTCATCGCGTTGCTCGCCGTCTCGGTATCGGCGGCGTGGCAGTCGCGCGAGACGCGCATCGAGGAACGTAAGCACGACCTCACGAACGTCGCGCACGTCGGGCTCAGCATCGTGACGGAGTATGCGGCGCTGGCGCAAAGCGGCGCGCTGCCGGAGGCGGATGCCCGCAAGCAGGCACTCGAACGCCTGCGCGGCGTCCGCTACGGCGAAGACGGCTACTTCCTCGTGATCAACTCGAAGCCGCAGATGGTGATGCATCCGATCAAGCCGGCTCTCGAAGGCAAGGATCTCGCGGGTAGCGCGGATGCCGATGGCCGCCACCATTACGTGACATTCGCGTCGGCTGCACAGGTGCCGGACGGCGGTTTTGTCGACTACGTGTTCCCGCATTCGGGCGCGGCGTCGGCGCAGGCGGTCGGCAAGATCGGCTACGTGGTGCGCTATGCGCCGTGGGACTGGATCATCGCGACCGGCGCCTATGTCGACGACATCGACGCTGCGTTCATGGCATCGCTGTGGTTGATCGGCGCGATCTTCCTGGCGGTGTCGGCGGTGCTCGTGACGCTCGTCGCGGTGACGAATCGCAGCATCGCGCGCACGGTCGGCGGCGATCCGGCCTACGCGGCCAATGTAGCGGACGCAATCGCATCGGGTGACCTGACGGTGGCGATTCGCACGCGCGACGGCGACACGTCGAGCCTGCTGCACGTGATGCAGCGAATGCGCGACGCGCTGACGGGCACCATCTGCCAGATCAAGCATGCATCCGACAACGTCGCGTGCGGCGCGAACGAGATCGCGAACGGCAATGCGGACCTGTCGGCGCGCACCGAGAGCCAGGCGGCGTCGTTGCAGGAAACTGCGTCGAGCATGGAGCAGATGACGGCGATGGTCCGCCAGACTGCGGACAACGCGCGCACCGCCAGCGAACTTGCGGCCGACGCCGCGAAAATCGCGAACCGCGGCGGCGACATGATCACGCAGGCTGTCGCGGCGATGAAGGGCATTTCGAGCGAATCGGGCCGCATGGTCGAGATCATCGCAACGATCGAAGGTATCGCGTTCCAGACCAACATCCTCGCGCTGAATGCGGCGGTCGAGGCGGCACGCGCGGGCGAACAGGGCCGCGGCTTCGCGGTCGTTGCGAGCGAGGTGCGCAGCCTCGCGCAGCGTAGCGCGACCGCGGCGAAGGAAATCCGCGAGCTGATCAGTCATGCGGTGGGCAGCGTCGGCAGTGGTGCAACGCTGGTCGAAAACACCGGCTCGACGATCGACGAAGCGCGCGACGCGATCATGCGTGTGACCGGCGTCGTGCAGGAGATCGCGGCGGCCGCGGCGGAACAGAGCGCCGGCATCGACCAGGTGAATCTCGCGGTCACGCAGATGGACAGCATGACGCAGCAGAACGCGGCGCTCGTCGAGCAGGCGGCGGCCGCGGCGCAGTCGCTGAAGGAGCAGGCGATGAGCCTGCAACGCGCAGCCGCGGCCTTCCAGGTGAACGACGCAGACGCTAGCGGCGGCACATCGTTCGCGTCGGCTTCGACGCCGCGCCGCGTGGCGTTCGCGTAGGCATCAAACTACCTCGTCAGTAATGCGAACGTGAGCATCGGTAATGTGGAACCCATGCTTCTCGATGTCGTCCAGACACTCTCCCGAGTCAACGCCCGGGGTCGGTTTGTCCCGGCTTAGTTCCACTGATTTGGGACGCGCGTGCACGCCGTATTGACGGACCTCTAACAATGCCGGACTCTGTTGAGTTCGCAATACGCTATCACGGTCTGCTCTTCGCAGCCGTGGGATTTTCCGGACACTGCGCCTGGCGACGGTATAGACTCGGACCTATGCAAGTTGGTTGATCTACCGCGTGGCGTTGGACCACCACGTGAGGTACACATAGCAGGTGACCGGTGTGCCATTTGCGTTGCGACGCAACAAGGCACCTGTTTGCGGCCGGATGCGCCCAGCACTGACGGAGGCATTCAAATGTGTGATGTCTGTGGTGATGCGCAGCACGAGCCCCAAGTATCGCGCCGGGATTTCCTGAAGACTGGCGCACTCGCGGCGCTCCTCCCCTGGAGCGTGGGTGCCGCCATCGCGGCCGAGCCGCCAGCACCCGGCGCATCGCCACCACCCAACTCGATCGCGCCTGCGGACGCGTTGAAGCGAATCATGGATGGCAACGCGCGCTACGCCGCCAACACGCCGAACGAGCGCGACTTTTCATCAGGTCGCGCCGCCCGTGTGCAGGGGCAGTATCCGATCGCCACGATCCTGAGCTGTGCCGATTCGCGTGTGGCGCCGGAGTTCGCGTTCGATCAGGGGCCGGGCGATCTCTTCGTTTTACGCGTCGCGGGCAACATCGTAAACCCGGATCTGCTTGCATCGCTCGAATACGGCGCTCAGTTCCTGGGGGTGCCGCTCATCATGGTGCTAGGCCATACCGGATGCGGCGCAGTCGACGCCGCAATCAAAGTGCTGAAGGCCAAGGCGGTCCTTCCGGGTCATTTGCCGGGACTCATCGCCGCGATCAAGCCGGCCGTCATCGCCGCCGAGAAGACGAAGACCGGCAACTTGCTGGACAACGCGGCCGCCGAGAACGTGCGACGGCAAATGGCTCGACTGAAGAGCTCACCGCCGATCGTCCAAAAACTTTACGAGAGCAAGAAGATCGACATTGTTGGCGGCATGTATGACCTCGCCACCGGCAAGATTGCACTCATCTAAACGAGTGGGTTTGCCCGTGCACGGGTGCCAGCGGCCGTACGGCGGTTTTGTTTTGTTTAAGTAAAAATCTGCTTCCGGGCTATGTATATGCTGAAGATAGCCGTCCGCAGTTGGCCGAGGCCGATGCCCCCGCATGAAACGCTCGGAGGAAAATCCATGACCAACCCGACCTATCACGCGTCCGACTTTCGACGGCAGCGCAGCGTCGGCATTGCCGGCATCGCAGTCGCGTCGCTGTTTGCCTCGGGGCTCTGGCTCGGCATCGATCTTTTGATGTCGCCCCTGCCGGGCATGGACAGCCTCGGTGCGCGGATGCTTCTGACGCTCAAATGCT
The DNA here is from genome assembly GCF_030511745.1 of Paraburkholderia sp. SECH4. NCBI lineage: Bacteria > Pseudomonadati > Pseudomonadota > Betaproteobacteria > Burkholderiales > Burkholderiaceae > Paraburkholderia > Paraburkholderia sp. SECH4. The sequence continues at coordinate 46,231 of NZ_JALOCP010000027.1, read as the reverse complement.
GCTGTGCTGCCGTGCTGTTCTGCCTGGTGACGGGCGTCGAAGCCGTAGCGCACGAACGATTGACCTCGCCCGCATTCGATCCGCTGGCGGGCTTCGAGACACGCAGGTTGCGCATCAATCAACGATACCTGCAGAACACGGTGGAGCAGATCATCGTGTTTGCGGCATCGCTGTTCGGCTTGGCCGCCTACTGTCCCGACGGCTCGTCCATGCGCACGGTCGTGGCGACGACCGTGGTCTGGATCGTCGCGCGGGCCGCGTTCTGGCTCGGCTACCATCGCAGCGCCGCGATGCGCGGACTCGGGGCGCCGGGCATGGCGATCAGCATGATCGTGCTGCTGTATGTAACGAGCCGGTTTGGGAGCGAGATCGCGGGGACGGTGGGCGCCATTACGCCGCTCGTTGCATTTTTCGCGATCGAGGCGGTCTTGTTTTGGGGGACGCGTCCGGTGAAAGCGGGTTGATTCAAAGGAGTCGGTCGAGCCGGCCATTTGATTCGCCGAGCCGATGGCACTCTGTTCCTGTCGCGATGCGATCTACGTAGTTTGTTTCGATGCGGATGCTGTAGGTGTTTTGAACGCATCGGGATATTCGTGACGAAACCAATCCTTCACTTGATCGTGATTAAGCGCAAAGAATTCACGCGATCGAGGGATAAGGACAAAGCCGAAAGCCAGCAGACAGGTGGCGAGACCGAAGCATGTATAGACCTTGCTTACCGCCCAATGCGTGAGCGCCGCACCTGCGATCATCGGCCCAAGAATGCCGGCGATCTGTGTGGTCATCATGCTGGCAGCGAGAATGCGCACGCGGAAATTCTGCGGGATAGCCAATGACCGATGAGTCGCGCCAACGAGCCCCATCGATGCGTTGGCGAAACCCACACAGGTAAGCGCAAGTACTAGCAAGACTGGTGAATGGGCCCAGCCCGAAACGGCAAGTGCCAGCCCTTCGCACATAGCGGCACCCACGCGGACATTGAATCGGCCGAACCGGCTTACCAGTGCGTCAGAACCACGAAAGCTGCCGACTAGCAAACCTATGGATAAGGCCGCTTCGCAACCACCCAGCCAGAGACCCGACAGCCCGAGTGATTGGACTTTAAGCGGGATCAGCATGCCGACTGCCGGCCCCTGGAATATCCATACGAGGAAGTTGACAAGTGTCCAGCCGCGCTCCAACGGGACGATCCATTTAGCGTGCAGTCCAGCACGCAGGTCTTCCCACCAACGGGCTAACCCGCGATGGTGGTCGCTATGCTCAGACTGGGATGGAAGCTGCGAAGTCACGTAGGCAGCGACGCCAAGCAGAATACCGTTCATCCAGAATGTTGCAGCGATACCGCCCAAGGCGAGTGTTGCTCCAGCCAGTGCCGGTCCCAAGGCACGACCAGCCGCTTGCGTCGACTTACGAAGACGAAGCGCCTCGGCCAGACGATTCGCCGGAACAAGTTCGGCCGAAATGGTGGAACTGGCCGGATCGATGAAAGCTTTCGCTATTACGGTGGCCACGCCTATGCAGACGATGAGCATAAGTCGGTAGTCGGACAGCGAGGCGAGCGTAGCGAGGGTAAAGGCAACGACCATCAAAGCGCAGACACCCCATACAATCTGCGGTCTCTTGGCGTATCGGTCCCCAAGCGGCGAAAGCAGCGGCATTGCAAAAATCGTGGTGATGGCAATGCTTACGCTGTAGATCGCAAGGTCATGTGCACCGCCCCGATGAACGATCCACCAAGGGAGCGTGATATAGCCAACCATGTCTGCCAGGATCGTCAGAAAATCGCTGAGAAGCAGACTGGCAAGAGCGGGGGCGATTGCGTCTATACGAGATTTGATTCGCCGAAACACCGCTTTCTCCCCTGTTGAGTTCGATGATGCTACCTCAACATTTTCCACATTGTTTAGATCAACGTTTCCAGACGTTGGTGTTTCACTAGTGGGACGATGCATGTTTCCGTTGTGATAGTGAGGGGCGACAGCAAACGGCCATGTCCCGGTTGCGGACCGCTGCTTTCCGGGCCCGACGGCGAGGGATCAGGTACGCGACAGCCTCCCTGCTCCAGCGGTCTTTCAGCCGTCGGTCGAGACCGTAACAGACTCCCAGTCACGGATCTCATTTCCCAACGCGGACAACTTGTCCCTCACGAGCCCGAGTGCATCGCTACCGAGCAAAAGATGCGCGGGAGGGCGGTCCGCTGCGATTGCGGCGAGCATCGCGCGTGCCGCCTTTTGGGGATCTCCCAATTGCTTGCCGTTCTTCTCCTCACGCGCTTTGCGGATGGGCTCGAAGATAGCGTCGTAGTCCGCAATCGAACGGGGCGTTCGCGTCATCGAGCGACCCGCCCAGTCGGTGCGGAACGAGCCTGGCGCGACGGCTGTTACAGCGATGCCGAAAGGCTTGACCTCTTTGCCAAGCGCCTCAGAGATACCCTCCAGCGCGAATTTGCTTCCGCAGTAGTAGGTGATTCCGGGCATGGTGATATGACCGCCCATCGACGTGATATTCAGAATGTGGCCACGTCTGCGCTTACGCATGAAGGACAGGACGGCTTTCATCATGGCGACAGCGCCAAACACATTCACATCGAACTGTCTGCGCATCTCGGACAAAGGCGATTCTTCCATGATGCCTTCGTGCCCGTAGCCGGCATTGTTGACCAGAACGTCCACGGGTCCGACGCTCGCTTCAATTTCCGCCACGATGCCCTCGATGGCATCGAAGTCAGTCACGTCAAGTACACGTCCAAAAGCAGCGTTCGCGGACAGAGACTCGAAATCACGCTTTGCCTGCGCACTTCTCACAGTCCCGACGACTTTATGTCCCGCCGCTAACGCCTCTCCTGCGAGCGCACGGCCGAAGCCGCTGCTGACGCCAGTGATGAGCAGAATTTTGCTGGATGCCACTGAAGCTTCTCCCGAATGGTGTCTGGAGAATGCATACTAGTCTGAACGAATGGGCTAGCTAAGCCGTATTCCGCTATTTTTCTTGCCTAAAGCTATGAGTACGAAGCGGGCCTCCACCCACAATCCAGATCTTTCCTCGGGAACCCAGAAACGCGTGATTGCGTTGCTCCGCACGTTGGCGCCCGAGGAGGGCTACAACCTCACGGCGCTGCCGAGCGTCCGCATCTTGCGTTCAAACCGGCCCCTGTCACGCACGCCGGTTCTTTACGACCCCGGCATCGTGATCGTTTGTCAGGGCCGCAAGCGAGGTTATTTCGGCGACCAGCTCTATCTGTACGACGAGCATCACTACCTGGCCGTGTCCGTGCCTGTTCCGTTCAGCATGGAAACCGAGGCAACCCAGGAGCGCCCGCTGCTCGCGCTGTATCTTCACCTCGATTTCACATTGGCCGCTGAACTCGCCGTACAGATCGATCGTGAAGGCGCCAAGGAACACGTGCAGGCGCCTCAAAGCATGATGTCGACGCCGATGGATGACGCGATGCAAGCGTCCGTGTTGCGCTTCCTTGAGGCGATGCATCGGCCACTCGAAGCCGCTGTATTAGGCCCGGGCCTGCTGCGCGAACTTTATTTCCGTGTGCTCACCGGACAGCAAGGAAGCTCGATGCGCGAGGCTTTGGCGATGAGAGGGCAGTTCGGCCGGATAGGCAGATCGCTACGCCTCATCCATGCCGGCTACGCGCAGTCGCTGGACGTGATGCAGTTGGCAGAGGAAGCGGGAATGAGCGTTCCGAGCTTCCACAGCCACTTCAAGGCAATGACTCACGTTTCGCCGATGCAGTACGTGAAGTCAACGCGTTTGCATCAGGCTCGCCTGTTGATGGTCCGCGAGGATTTGACTGCGGAGGCCGCGAGCCACGCAGTCGGTTACACGAGCGCGTCCCAGTTCAGCAGAGAGTTCAAACGGCTTTTTGGCTTGACGCCAGCGGCGGAGGCGAAGCGTATGCGCGAGAGCTTCGCCATTCCGGCAGCGTTCGGCGATGCGACGTACGTTTCGTCACACTGAGTTTGGCACGCTTCGTTTTCATAGTCCGATCGCCGCTGCGGCCTCCACTACCGGTGTTGGCCGCTCTCGGCTCCAAGAACGCTCGATAGAGCTGGGACGTGCGCCGTCTGTGCAAGTGACATTTCTCAGGGGATCAGACTCGCAACGTCGTCCCACGCGAAGACGATGTTTTGCGATCGCCAGACCGGCCCCGGATCGATGTACTCGCCTGCTGGCCGGCCATTTAGCGCCTCGTAAAAGGCGATCGCGGGTTCGTTTCCCTTGACGACGCTTAAAGCGGCTCCCCGATAGTGCATTTCTCTCAAATGAATCGCGAGTTGCGCAAGCAACTCGCGGCCGATGCCGCGGCGCTTGAAGTCGGGATCGACATAAAGGAATTTGATCTCGCCGCGGCCGTCAAATATCGATTCTGAAGGCTCCCCAGCGGCTCCGATTCCAACGGTTCTACTGTCAATCTCAGCAACGAGTACTACCTGGTTGCTGTCATTCGCAGACAGTTTTTCCTTCCACTGCTCGCCACGATATTGCTCGTTGAGGATGGTATATGCTTCCGCTGGCGCAAGATCCTGGTAGGTGTGCCTCCAGACCTTCACGTGAAAATCGGCGATCATTTGAGCATCGTCGATATTTGCGGACCTGATGGATATTCCAGTCATTTAAGGCTCTTTCGGATGCAGAATTGCGCCGGTGGGCGCGGGTGCGAGTAAGAGATTGAAAATCATCTAGCGGACCTCCTGCCGCCGCCCTGCCGGGCGACGGGGTTAAAGTGAGTTTGCCAAAACCGCTTTAACCGGAAGGAGGTCATCATGAACTATAGCGGCATTGACCTGCATTCGAACAACAGCGTGGTGAGCGTGATCGACGAAACGGACCGCGTGGTCGCCGAAAGGCGGCTGCCGAACGACCTGCCAAAGATCCTGGCGCTTCTTGCCCCGTGGCGGCCCGAACTGGCCGGCGTCGTGGTCGAGTCCACGTACAACTGGTACTGGCTTGTCGACGGCCTGCAGGCGGCCGGCTTCGTGGTACATCTGGCCAACACCACGGCGATCAAAAAGTACGATGGGCTCAAGCATAGTGGCGACGAGACCGACGCGCGCTACCTGGCCCACCTGCTTCGTCTGGGCATCCTTCCCACTGGCACCATATTGCCGGCTGAGCATCGCCAGGTGCGCGACCTGGCCCGCAAGCGCATGCAACTGGTGCGCAGCCGCACCAGCCACATTCTCGCCGTTGAGAACATTACGGCGCGTCAGTCCGGCACGCGAATCACGAGCAATCAGGTCAAGCAACTGGACCAGGCCGCTGTCGGGCAACTGCATCTCCCAGACGACGTGGCGCTCGCGGTCCGAGCGAACGTCGCGGTCATCGCGACGCTCTCCTCACAGATCGCCATCGTGGAAAAGCGTCTTCAGGAAAAGGTCGCGCCACGTCCGGACTACGCCCTCCTGACCACGGTACCCGGCATTGGGCAAACGCTTGCGACCATTATCGTGCTGGAAACAGGAACCATCGAACGCTTCGCCAGCGCCGGCAACTTCGCCTCCTATGCGCGGTGCGTGGACAGCCAGCGCATGAGCAACGGCAAGAAAAAAAGCGAAGGCAATACCAGAAACGGAAATCCATACCTGTGCTGGGCATTCATCGAAGCAGCCAACTTCGCGATGCACTTTAGCACCGAAGCCAGGCAGTTCTACGAGCGCAAGAAAGCCAGGACGAATTCAGTGATCGCACGCAAGGCCCTGGCCCACAAGCTCGCCCGTGCGTGTTTCCACATGCTGAAGGAGCGAAAACCATTTGATGTGAACCGCTGCTTCGCATAAGAGTTACGACGGCGACCGGCAAGCCCTAATCGTTGACTGGCGAGAAGCCACTGAGATTGAATGGGATGCCGTGCCGCCGTCCCCGATTTGCAGTAAAGCGGATCGCCTGCAACACGAGCCAGCCCTGGATTGGTGCCGGACGTCTGGCAACCACGAATATTGTGCGAATTAATTGGACGTGTTGCGGCACCAACGTTCTTCTGGGGTGGCAGAGCCACCAGGGCGACAGGCAACCGATGTACGCCGATCGCTTGAGCCTGATGGGTGTCTGGCGCGATCCGTCGCAGCCATGAATCGAAGAAACGGGTGCGCTCGGCTACTGCATTCGGTCAGTGCAATCGAAATCGGCTGCTAAGGCACTCGAAGGTGTTGTTTGCTCACTTGACACCGGGCCCGCTAATGGGTGTCAACGATTCGAGCGATGACGTCGATTGACTGCTTGTGGCCGCATTGAGACGAATGACGATCGTCTCCGATCGATCCGGAGCGGTCAACTGCCGTTCTCATCAGCGGCCATTCGGTATCAGTCAGCAGGGAGTTGCCCAAGTGCTCCAACCGACTATTTCGGCGGTTGACCAGACGTTAGCTCGGCTCGCTTTTTCAACGCGTCATTCATCGCATGCATGCTAATAACCGTGTCCCTTAGGACGCTCTGAGTCAGGGTGCCAGCAAGAATGCCGGTGAATGTTTCACCCTGGATAAAGCGCGTTTTATTGCCCACGGGTTCGAGAATGAAGCGGTGCTCGCCGTCAAAAATACCGGGAAACCATACGTACCCTTTCCATCGCAATTCTCGAACAGCCTGCACCGCCAGTATCTTGGGATGAAACACCATTGCGTCCGGCCCCGTCCCCTCAACAAACTCGATGACGCTGCCCTCCCGAAGCTGTCCGCGCAGTCGTGAAATCTCCGGATTCCACGACGGGTAATCGTCGGTCGCCGTGAGGACCGTCCACACCGTCTGAGGCGAACTGTCAATCAAGGTCTCTGTCTCAATCGACCCATTGTGGTGCAGCGCTAGTATTGCCAGGAAGCCCAGGAAAACCACTCCGGCAAAACCGTACATAACGCGCTTTGCTAAATTCAAGATGAATTCCTTGCGGGCGAAGAAATTGCATATTAACCGCCCTGGCGTGTTCACCACCCCAATCAATAATGGCTTCAAGATTGTTGCGAATTCGCGCGGCTCCGTCGAACGTCTCAAACTGGCCGGTCACTACCTCATGCAAACGGCATGCAACGCCCGAGTCTAGCAACGTAGCGATCGGCAGCACGCCCCCCTTTGCGGACATCCGGCGCGCGGAGGACAATGCCCTTGCGAATCTCTTCCGAGGCTGCGCAACATGGCTAAATTTAAGCCTGATGGATGGCATACCGTCACGCCCCGAATCGTCGTACGGGATCCGGAAAACCTGATCACATTCATCAAAATGGTGTTTCAGGCACAGGGCGAATTCCGTCGCGGGCTGCCTGCCGAAATCATGATCGGCGATTCCGTCGTGATGGTTAGCGGCGGAGACGGCCTTCGCGATCCGATGCCGGCATTTCTGTATGTCTACGTTGAGGACGCCGATTCGACCTTCCAGCGAGCGATTGCGGCGAATGCGATCTCGCTCGAAGTTCCGACCGACATGCCATACGGCGACAGGCGAGCGATGGTAAGAGATCCGTGGGGAAACACATGGCAAATTGCCACACACCACCGCGACCTCTCGGCTGCAGAGATCCGGTCAAGGTTGGCCAAGGACGGATAGGCCGATATTTGGAGAGCGGGCCAGGTGAAGAGAAATAAAGCGAAATGGGCGGATGCTGCGCGACTGACCCGCTGTAATATCAAACGGGCTTATCGCTGCAGTGGCTGGTATAGAAACTGATGCCATTGCCATCGGGATCATGCATCGAGAAATAGTGGTGGCCGTATAGCTCGCCATCCGCGATAGCGGTCACTCCGATACCAGGTGAATCGCTCGACCACGAATTTCCGCCTATGGCGATCCCGCGACACCAGTTCATCCGACAACTGCATGTCCGACATCGCTGACATCCTGCACATCCATCCTTCCAACTAGCACGTTTTTCGCGGCGAGCCACGCATCGGGACGACGCATCGTCGCGATGACGTTCCAGGCGTCGCCTGCAGACAGGTCGGTTATCGCCCCAGATAACAGATCCGTAATCCGCTCGACGCTCGCCGGTCAGAATCATCCCGGCAGAATCGTCCCATCGCGTCGTTCACCGGGCGCTTGTTCAAAGGATATCGGGAAGATCACGATGATCGGTTCACGTTCTGTCAACATGTTGCGCGCCGGCTTGCGTCCGCTTTCGGTTGCGGCGCTCGTCGGTCTCGCAAGTACCTGTCATGCACAATCCGCAGTCGCAGTGAATGCGCAGGACACTGCCGGGGGGACGAAGGCTCCGTCCATCGCAACCTGTGTCGCGTGCCACGGCGCATTGGGCGCCGGCACCGTAACCGGCGGGCCGCGGCTTGCTGGCAAAGATCCGGATTACCTCGCGCACGCATTGTCAATGTTCAAGGCGGGCACACGCGCAAGCGCTGTCATGCAGACGGTCGCACACAATCTTTCCGATAGCGAAATACGCGAGCTCGCAACCTTTTTCTCGAAGCAGAACCCGCCGCTTGCCGAAGGTGCGCCGCCGCAACAAAGCCTCGTGGTGGCTGGAAAGCAGCTCGCCGAGATGGGTGCAGGACCCGGCGTGCCCGCCTGTTTCAGTTGCCACGCGGCCGGCGGCAAAGGCAATGGCGCGCGCTTTCCAGGCATTGCAGGCGAACCGGCGGCGTTTGTCGTTGCCCGGCTACACGAATTTCAGGCGCGCGCGAAGGAGAAAACGCCAGCGCCGGGAACGATGACGGCCGTCGCGGCCACGCTGAACGACGCACAGATCGAAGCGGCTGCGGCTTACCTTTCGGTCACCAGACCTTGACGACCGACAACGCGTGATCTGCGCGTCAACATTGCGTCGATTGGCGTTGCAACTCAACACCTGACAGCGTTTGCGACGGGTTTCCCCGTACCGCAACCCATTCCCTTTGTGTCGAGTACAAATGCAATTTACTGTGTGGAGTAACGTCGCCGTGATATCGGGTCTGGTAGTGATGCTCGCCGGCTGCACCGTGAGTAGCGACGGCTCAAGTTTGAGTGCAGCGCAAAACCCGCAGCTACCTGAATCCTATCCTTGCCAAAGCTTGCACGTTAAGCCGATGACCTGCCCACCCGGATAGGAAGGCACCGACCGCGTTCGCGACCTCGTCGACGGTGACGCGTGCGGCTTCATCAAAGTTCGCCGCAACCTGGATGACCAGGACTATATGGACTTAATGCAAGCGCGTTTCCCGTCGGTGTGAAGACCAGGATGACCCGCTTAGAATGCCGCACGTTGGTGTATGGGGTCAGGGTGTCCAGCGATAAACGGTGATGCTGGAACCCTTAACGTTGTTTTTCGTGACCACGTACTCGCCCGTCGATCGAAGGTATGCCCTGATGCCGTACATCGAATCGATGGCGCTGCTGGCGTCGACGGTACCGGTGCTGGTGTTGACCAGCGTGGTGTCGAGATTGCCTGTAGCGAGATTGAAGGCGTCGATGTTCGGCAAAGCTTCCCCGGTGCCGAACCAGTAGCCGACGAATAGATAACTGCCGGCCGCGTCAATCGACTTGGCGCCGGCGTGGGGGAGCTTAATCACCGGATTGGGTGCCGTGGTGTTGCCCGCGCTCCAGCCGTGATACACCTCGATCCGCGTGCCTATCGACGTCCAGTCCGTACTCCCGACAACGCCCTGTCCGAGAATCATGGTGTCGCTGTCCGCGAGGTAGACGATGCGCGTCAACGGCTTAATGCTATCGGGAATGCGGATGGGAATACCGGGTCCCCATGTTGGCTTGCCGCTGGCGTCGAAGCCGGTCAGCGGGTAGTGGTAGATGTAACCGGTCTTGTCGAGGCCGGCCCACACGCCCCCGTTGCTGTCGATGCAGAATCCGTCCCTGACCGATGCAGTCGTCTTGAACGCCGGTCCGGGAAGCGTGGCGTCCGGTATTGCGATGTAGCCATTCGCAGCATTGAAGTGGAAGAAGTAGTAGATATCGGGATTCTGGCCGGATGCCACGAGGATCCGGTTGGCGCCGACGGTGGCCAGTTGACCGAAGTGCTCATCCCGTGAGCGATCGTTGATGTTGATGCGTGGATCGGATGGATAGGCGATCGGATCGACCGTGTTCGCTACGAAGGTTCCCCCAGCGGTGCCGGTGTAGATGTTCGTGCCGCCATAGAAGTAGACGCCGTCGGTACCCGGGTCCGGAGCGGCGATCCCCTCGAAGTTGAGAGACTGAAGCTTCCATTGCAGGCGACCAGAACTGTTGTAGGAGTGAATGTCGGTGCCGCCGTCGCGGCCGAGGTCCCAGCTTCCGCCCCAAGGGTTGTTGAGCACATAGAGGTTGCCTGCGGTGTCCTTGCCGATGCCGGCGACGCGGGTAAAACGCTTGTCGCCAACCTGGCCTTTGATTCCCGTCGTGGTGTCGAGATAACCACCCTGAATGCCGAATGTCCCGGCCAGCGTCGGCGTGCCCGAAAGCTTGTAGCGCTTGATGTTCATGTCGGGACCTTCGTCCCCGACCATGAGCTGCCCCGACGACGCATCGAAATTGAGCGCCGATGGCTGCGAGCCGCTTGGCATCCGGATGGTGTTCAACAGGGCGCCGGTTGGACTGAATCCGACGATCGAGCCCTCACTCTTCTGCGCGACCCAAACGTTGCCTGCGCCATCCAGTGCGAGAGCGCCCGGGCCCGTGATGTTGATGTCCCGCTGCCAGACACCGCCGGTAGTGAAGATCCGGACGCGATTGCCGTAGAAGTCGCTCGCGTAGAGGAGCGAGCCCGCCGTAGCGAGTCCGGTGACGACGTCGACCCGAGGCTGGTTGTTCAACGCACTGATCTGAATCAATAGATCGCGAGTCCTGGTGGTGCGGTTGTATCGTCCCACCGCACCGCTTCCGTACGTCCCGCCGGGCTGCAGTGCCACAAAGATCGATGTCGCGTTGCCCGTGATCGCGCTGCCCTGAAACTCGCCGTGCGCGCCCATCGAGCCGAGGCTCTTGCCGGCCTGGTAGATAGCAACGCCACCTTCGTACTCGTCCCACATGGAGGCCGTATAGATGACGCCTTCCGGCGCGACCCACATGGAACGCGCAGTGTTACCCACATGGGCTGCGAGGGTGCCATAGGTGTTCGCCAGCCAGTCGGTCGTGTTTCCTGCCTGACACGCCGGCGCAATCGTGGCTATCGCTGCGGCGAGTAGCACCGCATGAATCCGTTTTCTCTCGATCATGACTGATGCTCTCCAGAATGTAGTGATCATTCACGTGAATGATCGGCCAGCCAGATTTCAAATTCGTGATCGGTGACCCACGTATGACCATATGCAACGCATTGCGCCTTTACAAGCCGCACGGCGACTTTGTATGCGGGCGTGAATCGCGGTCTCCCCTCGCCTTCGCGCGCAACAGGTAATATTTCGCGTTGTCCTGGCGTATCGCTATGCATAGCGAATGAATTCGGGTGTTTTGACCGTTACCAAAAAAACATAGGGGTGGAGTCAATGAATCGAAAAGAAATCAAAGCCCAGGTCGTGCAGCTTCTGTCGGATGGCGTTGCGAAATCCGAAGTGTTCACCAGGTTGGCGGGACAAGGCGTCAAGGATCGTCTGCTTGCATATTTCATCGCAGCGCACGCAGATCCTGAGCGGTGCCGTGCAAACCGCGGCCATTTGATTGCCGTTCGGATCATCGCCTGGCTGCAGGTGATTGTTGGTTTGTTGGCGGGATATGCCGTTGGCAGCGAGATATCTGCGGTGGCGGGGTTGATCGTCGCGGGGGTGGCTGTAGCGATTTCCCTGCTGTTTGTCTGGGGTTTTTCGAAAAACAATGTCGGCGCCTATAACGCCTATCTGATTTTGACGATTACGCAATTGCCGAGGCAGTTCACGGGCTTTGCGGAACGTCCAGTGTCAACGTTGATTGGTTGTCTGCTTGGTGTGGGGTTGTTCGCCTATATCTGGTACGTCAGAACCCGGATCTTCCCTGATTTCAATTTCATTGCACCTAAAAAAATGAATGGGAAGTACGTCTTCTCGGAGTAACCCATCGGGCAGTGACAGCAGCCGCGAAATGCCGTCTTTTGGGACGGCGAAGCTCACGGCGATCGCGCCCGTCTGAACGTGGCCATCGTCTGCCGACAATACGTCGACGAAGCGAGGGCGACGAGACACTGGCGCTGGCGTTACCCCCACGCCTTGAGCACGTGTGTCTTCCCTCCGATTTTGCCAGGCTGAATGATATGGGTTTCCTGGCTCTGCAGCGTGCGCGTGGGCCAGGACTCGCTGCTCAAGTCGAAAGCTGGTGCCGCGAACAAGGCTTTTACCAAACGTAACGCATCAGGCTGGGTGCTCCATCGCCCTTCTTGAAACTTGCAACGAATACAGCGCTGTGGGAAAAACAGGAAGACGATATGGACATCAATTGCGGCGGCGTAGTTGATGGACGCGTCTCGATTGCGCAGCTCGGAGACGCGATCTTCAAGCGCATGCTCGAATGTGCGTCCGGCGTCCCGTCGAAAAGTGAAGTGAACGGTTACGGACAAAACGAATTCGTGCCGTGGCAATTGGGCGTCATCACCTGAAAACTCGCTCCGCTCTATGGCGAAGGGTGAATTTGACAGACGAGGTTCGCGTTTGCGCGTGGACCTGGTCCCATGCAGTCGCAGAGATCGGCAGCACCTGCGGATTCCCGCAGCGGGGACAACTGGAAGGATCTTTCGCAATCCGCCGGACATCGGCCATGCGTGCAAACCGTCCGTATCAAGCGTTGTGGTCGAACCCGGTCCGACGGGGAACGCGCCCGCCATTCTTCAAGCTCATCTCGAGTTCTCGTCGAGAGCAGCGAAGATCGACTACTGAGAGGGCGCGGCGCGTCGACCGACTTGATTAGGGAGCGTAGTAGTTCAATTCATCGATCCGCGCACGGATCGCGTCCACATTGAGTGCCTCGATATCGGCGCTCGTCATCGATCCCCGATCGGCTCGCCATGGGCCGTTATCGGCTTGATGTTGCGCATCGCGATAGGCCAGCCACTGACGCTGGGCATTGCGGATCAGCATGCGCGATTGCGGATCGGCGTTGCGCATGATCCGTTGATACACGTCGTTCATGCGTTTGTCGTACGCAAGGTAAGCCTGGTGCGAACAGTCGGTCATGCCCGCCGTAGTCTGCCCCGCCGGTGTACCGAGACATGCTTCGGCCTGAGCCTCGATCGGGTCGACCTTCTTTTGCGCCGACGCTATGGGCAAAGCAAGAGCCATCAGGATCAGAAAACTAACCGTTCGTGTCATCATCCGCCCTCGTCCGTTGACAGCTGCAAATGTGCAATTCGCATTTTGCCTGTGGTCAAGCAAAAGGTGTCCGTCGAATTTCGTAGGATCTTCCTTATGGTGGGCTCCTCAATATGCACATCAGCGATATGCCTGCTTAGGTGCGAGCGGCCTGAAAGCCACCTCAATAGGCATTGATGCATGGAGGTGTATGGAGGCGACGTTCCTAGAATGTACGAAACAACTCGTCTTTCGGATACGGTAGTGCCGGTTCCGGCATTTGGCGCATTCCGAAATGTTACCTGCCGGATGGTCGCTTCTTGCGGGCTTTCTCCTATTTCATTTCCGCCAGCGGGCAGGCTCCAAGTCTCACCAGACGACTTTTCCTGCAGCAGCGGTTTGCCTTCGTGATTATGAATCAAGGCTGCAACGGTGGCTTTCGACGAAACAAATGCATCAAGATGAAGTCTGGAATAAATTTGACGCCTCTATGATTGTGGCTTCAATCGAAAAGGAGATTCGTCATGGGAGAAAACCATCGTAGGACACTGATCAAGTCGACCGCCGTGCTTGGTCTGGCCCACCTTTGTGGCCTTGGAAGCCTGAGCGCTTTGGCAGCAGCGGCTGCGTCAGGCAAACACATCAAGCCCGGCAGCAAATCCGCATTGATCGTCGTGGACGTGCAAAATTGTTTCATCGATGGCGGAACGTTGCCGGTGAAAGGCGGCGCCGAGGTCGTGCCACTCATCAACGAGTTGGCTAGCAAGTTCGAGAACATTGTCATTACGCAGGACTGGCACACACCGGGACACGCGTCGTTCGCCAGTTCCCATCCCGGTAAGAAGCCGTTCGAGACGGCGCAGTTGTCGTACGGCACACAGGTCTTGTGGCCGGACCATTGCGTGCAAGGCACCGACGACGCCGCGCTCGACAAGGACCTTAAGCTGCCGACTGCACAAGTAATCATACGCAAGGGTTTTCACAAGGACATGGATAGCTATTCCGCATTTGAGGAAGCCGACCACAAGACAGAAACCGGCCTCTCGGGATACCTGAAGCAGCGACGTATCGACACCGTGTTTGTGACCGGACTGGCGACTGACTTCTGCGTTGCATGGACAGCAATGGACGCTCGCAAGGCGGGGTTCGAAGCTTACGTCATCGAAGACGCAACGCGTCCGATTGACCTCAACGGCTCACTTGCGATTGCGCGTAAAAACATGGATCGCGTGGGTGTAAAGCGGATTCAGTCAAAGGATATCTTGTCGACGTGAGCGAACGGCTCAGATTACTGCCCCGGATATCGCACAACCTTGCAGGCTAAGGTTGCGCCTTGGATGCCCAACGCGCCCAAGAATGGTTCAATATTTGGATGACAGGCTGTCAGCGGACAGTATGAGACATTCAACGGCCACGACCGGATTGGCAACAATCGTTGGCATATGGGTGCGGCCGAACGTTAGCTCAACCCATCGGCCACTATTGCTGCGTGAGCATCAGGTTCAGATTCTGAACCGCAGCGCCGGATGCGCCCTTGCCAAGATTGTCGAAAACCGCGGACAGCAGGACGTGACCGTGTTCCATGTTAGGAAATACGCTTAAGCGCATGTCGTTCGTACCGTTCAGCACTTGCGGATCCAGGTGCTTTAAGACGCACGATTCGTGCAACGGCGAGACACGTACGTGGGCCGCCTCGGCATAGTGACGTGAGAGACACGCGTGTAACGTGGCGCCATCCACGCCGGGCGCCAGCAGCCGCAACTCCAGGGGCACCGTCAGCACGATGCCCTGGCGGAACGCGCCATACGCAGGGACGAAGATGGGACGCTGCGCGAGACCGGCGTGCTGCTGGATCTCCGGGGTGTGCTTGTGCGCGAGTTCCAGACCATATACCTGGTATGAAGGCGCGTTGACGGCACCCTGCCCCTCATGCTCCTCCACGCCGGCACGCCCACGTCCGGAGTAGCCGGACACGGCATGAATGCTGATAGGGTAGTTGCCTGGTATGAGCCCAGCCTGCAACAGGGGACGCAGCAAGCCAATTGCACCGGTCGGATAGCAACCGGGATTGGTGACACGACGTGCGCTCGCAATCCGCTCAGCCTGTCCCAGCGTCATTTCCGGAAAGCCGTATGTCCAGTCCGGCCGTGTGCGGTGGGCGGAACTTGCGTCGATTACTCTGAGGGCAGGATTAACAATGGCCTCCACTGCCTCGCGCGCGGCGGCATCAGGCAAACAGAGAATGGCGATGTCGCACGCGTTAATGGCTTCTGCGCGACGCCGTGGATCTTTGCGCTCCCCAGCGGCAAGCGTGAACAATCTAAGGTCGGTCCGGTTGCGCAGCCGTTCGTGGATTTGCAACCCGGTGGTGCCTTGGTCGCCGTCGATGAAAACAACGGGAGAGCTCATACGTGGAATACTCCGGTAACTGTGGGTCGTAACAAATAGAACGAGCCCCTATGTTCCATGGACCGCTAGAATAGAGAAAGTTGAATTTCATAACGTGAATATTCAGTTTTTCTGAATCTGGACGTCGACATGCGAGAGATCAGCCTGGACCGCTTGCGCACTCTGGTCGCCATTACCGACCGTGGCTCATTTGCCGATGCGGCGCGTGCATTGCACCTGGCGCCGCCAACGGTCAGCCTCCACATCGCTGAACTCGAAGACCGCATTGGGGCTCCACTCCTGTCACGGAAACGCGGACATGTAAGGCCGTCGGCGATAGGAGAGGTGCTGGTGGAGCGCGCGCGCCGACTGCTGGCCGATGCGGAGCAGGCGTTAGACGATATTCAACGCCAGGTGCAGGGGCTCGAAGGGCGCGCGCGTCTCGGTGCGTCGACCGGCGCGATCGCGCACCTGTTGCCGCAAGCGCTTGAGGTGCTGCGCCAGCACCATCCCGCTATCGACATTCAGGTGGCAGTACTCACTTCGCATGAAACGCTGACCCAACTGGCGGATGGAACGCTGGATGTTGGGCTCGTCGCACTGCCTCAGCCCCCGGTGGCTGGACTCGTGATAAAGCCCTGGCGCCGCGACCCCGTGATGGCCTTTGTGCCGGCGCATTGGCGGTGTCCGGCCCGCGTCACGCCTGAATGGCTCGCCGCCCAACCGCTCATTCTCAATGACGCAACCACGCGTCTCTCGCGTCTGACTGCGGAGTGGTTCGCGACCGCGGGGCACCACCCCGCGCCGCGCATTCAGCTCAACTACAACGACGCGATCAAGAGTCTGGTAGCGGCAGGTTACGGCGCAGCGCTGTTGCCCCATGAGGCCACTACGCCATTACCCGACAGGCGCATTGTCATGCGTCCGCTGCGCCCGGCGTTGTGGCGTCGGCTCGGCATTGCACATCGTGCCGGGTACGTTGAGCGTTCCACGCAACACGTACTTGATGTGTTGTGGGATCTGCGAGTAGCGTAGGCGTTGCCATTTGCCGCTTCGGTTCATTCTCGCGGGGACAGTAGCCTTTTTGCACGCCACGACGAACGAATGGCCAGGTTGTAGAAATTTGACTGACCGGATTGGGTCCCAATTCAGCCACTTGTCTTGCTCAATAGCCGTCATTCGTTGAGGCAGGCACGTCGCTCACTCGATACGCTCGACAAATTGTGTGCGATCAAATGGAGCCGTATATGGATCTGGCCAGAATTCGACCATGCGGGTGATTTTGCCGTGTTCGACCGTAAAGAACGAGATTGCTCGTGCATGCAGGACGCCATCAGTGACAAACACATCCGACACAGCCTCTTTTTCACTCCCGACGATACGATTGATCGTGAAAACCCACGGGCCTTGCGCGGGGTATTCTGTGTTGAGTAGAGCAAAATTGGTAGCACCCGGTCCGACGCAAACGTCAGAGGATCGCCGCGCGCAGTATCTATGCGAGTGGCACAAGGCGACCCCTGACCGGCTACGCTGCAGCCACGCTGTAGACAAAGGTCGCGTTATTGATCGCGTGCAACAGGATTGGCATCGACAGCCCCTTCGTCTTCCTGGTCAGCCAACCGGCAATCAGGCCCATGACGAACAGGTAGATAAAATGGCGCGTGTCTTCGTGCATGCCGGCGAATATCGCAGCCTGCAGCACGTTGGCCCAGCCGAAGCTGATATGGCGCGACAATCCTCCTAACAGGCAACCGCGGAACACCAGTTCTTCGATTACTGGCACGAACACCGATAACACCAGCAGCGCGAGCGGAATGCCGCCGAGCGCGATTGCACCGTGCGCCAGGTTCACCGCCCACGAGTTCGGAGCAAAGCCGTGCGGAACGTTGTGCCGAGCCAGCAAGTGGGGGATCTGATAGATGCCGTACGCGGCGACAGGTACCAACATCCACGTCCACTTCCATCGTCCACTGCCGAGCCATTCGCGCCATCCGATCAGCCGACCGACTGCCGCTAGCCCGAGCGCGCTGAAAAACAGCGTCCACAAATGTGAAATCGCAATGCGATTTGAGGCATCGATGCGCACTACGCCGCTGCCGGTCGGCGACAGCGCCGCCGTGCCCATGCGAAAGATCGTGACGAGATAGAGCGCCATGGAAAAGACGCCCAGCCCCCACCATGCGTGCCGCAAACCTATCCGCGCGAAGAGTGGTGTGGACGCTTTTCCGACGCGTTGCCGGACCGTACCACGGTAATGCACCGGGAAGAGCAACAGGCCTGGCGATGCAAGATAGAGCGCGAGCATACCGAACAGGCCGGCCGCGAGTGGGAGCAAATCGGCGCGGGCGGCGATAGCCGGATTGAGGTCAAGCAGATGCGCGTACGCATACGCGAACGGCGTGGCCTTACCGGTCTTCTGGTACTGGTCGCGGATAATATCCGCAGCTATCTTCGCGTCGCCCACATCGAATGCAACATCAAGGCGAAGCTGCTGGTTTTGCGGAGACTCGAATTTATGCGACGCGGCGTCAGCGGTCAGAGCCGCTTCCGCGGCTGCCGAATCGCCGGCACGCTGTAGTACACGCGCCGTCGTATAAGCGTCGATCTTAAGTCCTGCGCGTTGGGCGCGATGAAACTCGTCGCTCGCTTCCGTGCCAGGCAGCACTTCGACAGCCGTATTGATGCGTATGGCTTCCTGCCATGGTGTCCTGGCGACGGGCGCCGCCGCCAGCAGCTTGCTGGCATCGCGTGCGCGACCCGTTCTCGCCAGGTACCGCATCGCGTCGATCAGGCGGTCATTGGCCGGATCGAGCTGCGCCGCGAGAACCGCCTCCTGCCCGGCCCGGATGTCGTTTTTCGTGGTTGCGTAAGCGCGTGACAACGCGGCATGAAGACGCGCGCGCTGCGCCGCGCTCCAGCCAGTCGACTTGGCGACAAGCGGCTCGCCATATGCGACCGCTTCTGCGCCGAACCGATGTTCGAGCAGATAAAGTGCCGCTTCGGGATCGGTTGCAAACTCCTTGTTGAGCGCGGCGCGACAAGCTTCCAAGTCCTTCCCGGCGACGTCGCTCCAGCTCAGATCCTCCGACCACGCGAAGCGCTCGATGAATTTGCATTGCGCGAGAAGAAGCGACACATCGCCGGGGCTTTTGCTCTGAGCCTGACGATAAAGGTCGAGCACCCGCTGGTAGCTGCTCTTTTCCTGCTCCACGACGAATTCGGCGGCCTGCTCCGGCGCGCGGATTTTGTCGGGCGACAGGCGGCCCGCGTCGGCTGCAACGGCATGGCCCGTCAGTAGTGCGCTGCCTGCGATAAGGAGGCAAGATTTAAGGGTTCCAGCGAGCATGGAAGCAGATGGCAGACTGAGCCAATGAGATTGCGGACCTTTTGCGCAGCTGACGTACGCGCTTTGGGTTGCCGGAGCACGCCGACGGCGCATGTCCATACGCATGCTTACCTCTCTGGGACACAGTATTGTTGTTCGCGCCGCAACCAATGGCGCTTGTGGCGCAGAGCGCGCCACAAGCGCCGAGTGCCCGGACAATGCCGCGCCGGTTACTTGGCGACAACGCCGGCCAGATGCCCAATCCCATCTGCCGTCTGCACACCCACGTTCCTCGCGACAACACCCAGGCCACCCACCACCGTGACGCCTGTGTCGGCCACCTCGAACTCGGTTCCGGCGACCGTGACCGTCCCCTTGATGTGGTCGCTGCCGGCGAGTGCGCCGAAGAGTATCCGAGCCGCAACGGGGCGTGTCTTGAATTCGCTTACGTGAAGTGCGACCGGAGCGCCCGACGCCGTAACCGGAATACCTATCTTCGTCATCTCGGCATGGAAGGCCCCGAGAAGGTCCGTTTTCGCTTCAGAAGAAATGTCGAACGATCCCGTATCGATCTGCAATTCGCTCACACCGCCTGTAAGTGCGACGCTTACATCGTGCCCCCGGTCGGCGGGTAGAGGAGTCATAGTTGGCGCTCCGGCACACGCGGCAAGGAGAAGGACGCAGATCGCTGAGAGCGAGATAAAACGCATTTTTGTGTTTCCGGATTTATTGTTAATAAGTTGATGACCGACAGTCCCCGGTCAAGGCCTCAGCCACGCAGAGCATTCGAATTTTCAGGCAACGCGTTTGCAGTGTTGCCATTGGACTGATGATTGAATATCGGCTGCGGGAGATGACTTCTTTAGCGTTCTCGTGTTACTCGGCATCAGTCTGCAATATCAAGGAGATGTGCTCCCCGTACGCAACGTCAATTGTCGACCCGTCATTATCAATACCAACCCTGCAACGATTTCCCTTCACTGTAGTTGGGCAATTTGGCGCGGATTGTCGTCAATCTAGCTGGTAACGTCGAGCGTCTGAAACTGGCCGCGCACCGTCTCACGCAAAGGGCATACGCAATGCGAACCTTGCAAAGCTGCAATCGGCAGAACGCGACCCAGCCTGTGTGAAAACGTGCTGATCGCCTAAACTGAAGCAACGCATTCAGGTTGGGTGGGCACATGAAGCGATTCGTCGAAGGTGAAGACCGAAGGCAAGCCGTCTTGCTACCCGAGTATCTCGACGACTATGTCGACGACGACAACCCGGTCCGTGTAGTGGATGTCTTCGTCGACGAACTTGATCTGCATGATCTCGGTTTTGATGGAACTACGCCAGCTGCAACCGGGCGACCCTCTTATCATCCCTCCGTTCTGCTTAAGATATACATCTACGGTTATCTCAATCGCATTCAGTCGAGTCGGCGCCTGGAGCGCGAGACTCAACGCAATATCGAGCTCATGTGGCTCACGGGCCGCCTTTCACCCGATTTCAAGACCATTGCCGACTTTCGCCATGACAACGGCAAAGCGATCCGCAATGTATGCCGGCAATTCATCGTGTTGTGCCGTAACCTGGACCTGTTCTCAAAGTCGATCGTGGCCATCGACGGCAGCAAGTTCAAAGCGGTCAACAATCGTGATCGCAACTTCACCAGTGGTAAGGTCCGGGCACGCATGCAGCAGATTGATGAGAGTATCGCGCGTTACCTTGCGGCGATGGAGACGGCGGACCGGACGCAATCCGATGTGGCAGAGGCGAGGACAAGCCGCATCAGCGACAAGATCACGAAGCTCAGGCAGCAGATGCAGGACCTCAAGGCAATGGAGCAGCGGCTGCGCG
Source organism: Paraburkholderia sp. SECH4 (assembly GCF_030511745.1). Classification (NCBI taxonomy): domain Bacteria; kingdom Pseudomonadati; phylum Pseudomonadota; class Betaproteobacteria; order Burkholderiales; family Burkholderiaceae; genus Paraburkholderia; species Paraburkholderia sp. SECH4. Next base: position 25,506 of record NZ_JALOCP010000027.1, on the reverse strand, counting down.
AATCACCCGATGGACAGGTCTCGCTGACTGATCCGGACGCGCGCTCCATGGCCACCAGCGGTCGGGGAACAGGGATGGTTGGCTACAACGTTCAGACGGCCGTTGATGACACGTCTCATCTGATTGTGGCACACGAGGTCACCAATGTTGGCAATGATTGTAACCAGCTGACGAAGATGGCTGGGCAGGCGCGAGCGGCTACCGGCATCGAAAATCTGACTGTTGTTGCCGACCGGGGCTACTTCAAGAGCGAGGAAATCCTGCAATGCGATGAGGCGGGCATTACGGCCTTCGTTCCTAAACCACTGACGTCGGGCAGCAAAGCAGATGGGTACTTCGGCAAGCAGGACTTCGTCTACGTTGCCGAAGATGATGAGTACCGTTGCCCAGCGCAACAGCGACTCACCTGGCGGTTCACAAATATCGAACACGGTATGACTTTGCATTGCTACTCGAGCTCGGCTTGTGCTACCTGCGCAATCAGAAAGCAATGCACATCCGGGAAGCAGGCTCGCCGGATAAAGCGCTGGGAGCATGAGGGCGTAGTCGAAGCAATGCAGCAGCGACTCCACCAGAAGCCGGAAATGATGCGCATACGCCGTCAGACCGTGGAGCATCCGTTCGGTACGCTCAAATTCTGGATGGGCGCTACGCACTTCCTGATGAAGACACGCGAGCATGTCAGCACAGAGATGAGCCTGCATGTGCTCGCATACAACCTCAAGCGCGTAATGGCGATCTTAGGCACTGCGGCATTAATGCAAAAGATGAGGGCCTGAGGAGAGGCCTTACATCAAACCGGCTGCACCACGGCGAACCGGAGAGCTTCTGGGCTCGTCGACGAACCTTCGCATTCTGACCGGCCTGAAGGTCCTCCAACCATACAGCGGGCTAAAACAGCCGCCAATGGCCGTGATCGACGGTGCGAAGTCATCGAGCCATATCGGTTCGCGTTTTTACACGACCTGGACCCGATTGAGACCTTGAGGTGAGTTTCCCAAGCGTCCGTTCCGAAGTTGACATGAGACGATCGACTGCCACACTTCTAATGTGTCGGCGCCAGGGTCACCTACCCAGTGCGGCTTTTGCCATCAGGCCGAGCGCCACACAGATCAACACGCCTCCGAAACCTATCTGTACGTGCTGCGCTGAGAGACGGTGCGAGGCCAACCGCCCGGCCACCATGCCGGCCGCTGTCGCCACGCTGAACCACAGCGTCAGCTCGAGCGGTAGCGGCGCGCCGTGCAGGATCGTCGCGACGACACCGCCGCTGCCGACCAGCGCGATCACCATCAGTGACGTGGCGACAATGCCATGCATCGACACGTTGGTCACTTTGCGCAGCAAAGGCACGATGATGAAGCCGCCGCCCACGCCGAGTAGTCCCGTCATCAGCCCGGTCAGCGCGCCGGTTGCAGCGAGTGCGGCCCCGGTGGTCCACGACCAGATCAGCCGGCCGGTATCGGGGTTCATGCGACCGACGCAAAGCCGTGAATCTGCACGGTCCGGCCGCCCGCGCCGCAAAGCCTGTGACAACAGCCTTCCGGCCACCACCAGCATGACGGTGGCAAACAGCGCCAATAGCACGCGTTGCGGTAACGCGTGGGCAAGGCGCACGCCGAGCGAGGTCAGCGGCACACCCGCTGCGGCCATGAACAGCGCGGCGCGGTAACGGACGAGCCGCTGCCGGAATGCTTCAAGCGCGCCGATCGCAGCGCTGCCCGCCACGGCAACCAGCGCAACTGGCGTCGCCTGCTGCATCGGCCAGCCCATGCCGGCCACCAGTGCCGGAACTGCGAGGATGCCGCCACCCGCGCCGGTCAGGCCGAGCACCGCGCCAACGATGGCGCCGAGGATAAGTGAAGTCAGCATGAGGAATCCGATAGGTTGTGAGCCACCGCTGCGTTAGCCCACGAGTTCAGGCTGCGCCAGCCACTCGCGCCCCTTGAGCATCCCCTGCCAGTAAAGCGGCGGCAGGATGCGCTCCTTCAGCAACCACGCGAGTCGCGACGGGTGCTTGCCGTCGATCAGCCAGGTCGGCAGCGTCGGCGCGACCTTCCCGCCATAGAGGAATTCCGCGAGCACGATCTTGCCGCGTTCGACGGTCAGCGGGCATGATCCATAACCGTCGTATGCTGCCTCGCCCCGGACCTTGCCGAGGGCGGCAAGCACGTTGTGGGCGACGACTGGTGCCTGCTTGCGTGCGGCGGCGGCGGTTTTCGCATTTGGCGTGTTCGCGGCATCGCCGAGCGCGAAGACGTTTGAGTAGGTCTTGTGGCGCAGCGTCGCCTGGTCGACATCGACCCAGCCCGCCTTATCGGCCAGCGAACTGACACGGATGAAGTCCGGTGCCTTCTGTGGTGGTACCACGTGGATCATGTCGAACTCACTGGTCACCGATTCCACGCTGCCGTTCTCGAGTGTGCGCCTGAATATCGCGCGCTTGGCCGGCCCGTCTATCGCACTCAGGTTGAAGCCGAAGTTCAGCGCGATGTCGTAACGCCCGACGTATTCCATCAATGCCGGGACATAGTCGGCCACGCCGAACAACACAGCCCCGGCATTGAAGAACTGGACATCTATCTGCTCGAGCCGGCCTGAACGCCGCCAGTGATCCGAGGACAGATACATCGCCTTTTGCGGCGCCCCGGCGCATTTGATCGGCATCGGCGGCTGGGTGAACAGCGCGCGGCCACCCCTGAGCTCGCGCACGAGCTGCCAGGTATAGGGAGCAAGATCGTAGCGATAGTTGGACGTGACGCCGTTCTGGCCAAGGGTTTCCGGCAACCCGTCAATAGCATGCCAGTCCAGCTTCAGTCCCGGACAAACGATGAGCTGCCTGTAGCTCACCACCCGGCATCCTTCGAGAACAACCGAATTCTTTTCCGGCTCGAACGCAGCCACCGCGGCCTTGATCCAGTGCACCTTGCGCGGGAGCACGGCGGCCATCTCGCGGGCGGTGGTCTCGGGATCGAACACACCGGCTCCGACCATGGTCCAACCTGGCTGGTAATAGTGGACGTCGGCGGGGTCGATGATGGCGATGTCGAGGTTGCGCTCGCGCGCGAGCAAGCTCGCGGCTGCCGCCACGCCGGCGGCGCCTGCGCCGATGATCACAATGTCGTGACTGGCCACGGCGACTTCGACGGGAACCTTGCCGCCGTTGGCGATACGCCGCGCCAGCGCAGACAGATCATAGCCTGCTGCCCTGGCAGCGGCGACGATGTCCGGCAACGCCCGGCGGGGCGCTTCGGACAGCGCCCACAGCGTCGCGGCACGCATCCCGGTGCGGCAATAGGCGAGCACCGGCTTCGGCAGTGCCTGCATCAGTTCGCCGAACTGTGCAGCCTCGCCATCGCCGACCTTGCCGGACTCGATTGGCAGGTAGTGGGTCTCGATACCCTGTTCACGGGCCGCCGCCTCGATCTCGCTAAAGTTGGGCTGGTCGGAACCTTCGCCATCGGGGCGATTGCAGACGACGGCGCGGAAGCCAGCGTCCGCGATCGCACGCAGGTCGGATGCGGCAATCTGTTGTGATACCGCCAGTTCAGCCGTCAGTTTCTTGATGTCCATCGACTTCTCCTGTTGCTTCTACTAGCCAGGTGCACCGGCTCAGATTGCGTTGAGGGGAATCTTGAGATACGGCACTCCGTTATCTTCCGGATCGGGCATATGTCCGGCGCGCATGTTGACCTGCACCGACGGCAGCATCAGCACCGGCATGTTGAGCGTCGCGTCGCGCGCGGTGCGCATCGCAACGAAGGATTCCTCGCTGATACCGTTGCGTATATGGACGTTGTGTTCGCGCTCCTCGGCTACCGTGCTGACAAACTGCAAAGGCCGCCCGCCTGGCTGGTAGTCGTGGCACATGTACAGCTTCGTGTCCGCCGGCAGGCTCAACACCTTGTTGATTGACCGGTAGAGCGTACGGGCGTCGCCGCCGGGAAAGTCGCAGCGCGCGGTGCCGTAGTCGGGCATGAACAGGGTGTCCCCGACAAAGGCTGCGGTCTGCGCACCGTCGCTCACCACAAAGGTCATGCAGGCCTGCGTATGGCCCGGGGTATGGATGGCGCGCGCCTGTAACGCTCCGACGGCGAATGTTTCGCCGTCGGAGAGCAGGTGATCGAACTGGCTGCCATCGTGCGCGAATCTCGAGCCGGCGTTGAAAAGCTTGCCGAACACGTCTTGTACGTGTGTCACCTGCGCGCCGATCGCAATCGTTCCGCCGAGTCTTTCCTTGAGGTAGGGCGCGGCGGACAGATGGTCGGCGTGCACGTGGGTTTCGAGAAGCCACTGGACCTTCGCGCCAAGTTCGTGAACGCGCGAGATGAGCTTGTCGGCTGTCGTCGTGGAGGTCCGGCCTGACTTCGGGTCAAAATCAAGGACGCTGTCGATGAGTGCACAGTCGCCCGTGCGGATATCCAGCAACAGGTAGCTGATCGTCCAGGTACCGGGGTCGAAGAAGCCTTCGACCTGCATAGGGCTCGTGGTATTCAACATCCTCTCCTCAAAAAATGGGGCTTCCAATGCGGCAGGGTCGGGGCAATCAGTACAAGAACCGTGCCATCGTCATTCCCATCTGACTTAATGCATATAAGCTGTTGATTTTAATACATATTTTTATCTACTCGGATTGGACGATGCCGTCCTCAGACGGCCAGCAGCGAGCGAAGACTGCCAGTTCTGGCAGTCAGATGGCAGTTATGGCAGTGCCGACGTATAGTGAGGTTTACCGGAGCCGCCGCCGTGAAATCCCCAAAGTCATTCATACCGATCACGCCCGTCGCGACGATGCCGGACGAACCGCCTCGAGCGCTGGATGTCGATGCACTCGTGTCATATCTGGAGCACGACGCTCAACCGATGATCGTGCTCGATCCCGAGTACCGCATCCTTGCCGCCAACACCGCTTATCAACGTCAGTTCGGCGTCGCCAGCCAGCCTCACCTCGGCCGCAAGTGCTACCAGGTTTCGCATCACTACGACGTCCCTTGCGATCAGGCGGGCGAGCACTGTCCGATGAAACGGGCATTTGAACTGCGCGGTCCCGACCGCGTGCTGCATATTCATCACACGCCTCGCGGGCCGGAGCATGTCGATGTCGAGTTGCGGCCGATTTTCAATGCACAGCGGGAGGTGGTGGCATACGTCGAGCGGCTCTCGACGGTGCGCGGCGCATCCGCCAAGCCGAGCGCGGAAGGCCTGGTCGGGCGCTCGACGGCGTTCAACGCGGCGATCTCGGCGCTGCATCGCGTCGCGCCTTCGATGCTGCCGGTCCTGCTCCTCGGAGAGTCCGGCACCGGCAAGGAACTGTTCGCGCGCGCCCTTCATGAGGCAAGCGAGCGAGCGCAACACCCATTTGTCGTTGTCGAGTGCTCCGGCATCACGGAGGCCTTGTTCGAGACCGAACTCTTCGGCTATGAAAAGGGGGCGTTCACTGGCGCAGCCGCGCGCAAACCGGGTCTCGTCGAGACCGCGCAAGGCGGAACGCTGTTTCTCGACGAAATCGGCGATGTGCCACTGTCAATGCAGGTCAAGCTGCTGCGGCTCATCGAGTCCGGCACGTTCCGCCGGGTCGGCGGCATCGAGACCTTGCGCGCGGATTTCCGACTCGTGGCAGCGACGCACAAACCGGTGCGGGAAATGATCGACGACGGCCGGTTCCGCCAGGACCTCTACTACCGCATCAGTGCATTTCCGATTCACCTGCCGGCGGTGCGCGAGCGCCCCGACGATATCGCGCTGCTCGTCGAATCAATACTCCAGCGTATCGATAGCACACAAGGCATTGCGGGCCGCAAGTTCAGCATTGCATCGGACGCGCTCGCGAGGCTCCATGCCTATTCCTGGCCGGGTAATATCCGGGAACTGCGCAACGTGCTCGACCGCGCCTGCCTGTTGGCCGACGACGGGGTGATCCGGATCGAACATCTGCCGGATGACATGGTGGCGGCGGAGTCGGCGCATCTGGGCAACAGCACGGACTCACCCTCATTTTCGACACGCGGCGAGCTTACGGATCGTGAGCTTGTACGGTTCGCAGAGGAGTTCTCCGGGACACGCAGCGCGCTCGCTCAACACCTCGGGATGAGTGAACGCACGCTGTATCGTCGACTAAAGACGCGAAGGTGACTGGGCGGGAGGCAAGTCGGGTTTCGATAGACGGTGACAGTGGGGCAGGAAATGCTGGCGCCAACAATGACGTAATGATCATTGCGCTACACCTCGACTATCCGAAAGAAAGTCGGCGATCGCGTGCGACCACAATTCCGATGCACGCCTGGCATCTCATCAACCAAGATCCTCGATTTGCGGGACACGGTTGCGCCGACGTGACAAGCCTCGAACGCACGGTATTACGGTGGGTGTCTCATGTCGCCGCCGAACCGGCCAGTCACCAACGCTACGTGGCTGACCGTAACTGGCCGAACTGAGACCAGGTCGCTTCGCGCTCGCGTGCACGCACGGCTGCGCAGTCTGTCGATCTGAAGTGGTTGTCCAGGGCAGTCGTGTCAGACAGGGCGACCCAGTCGCCTCGATAGGAAGATCCACGCCAGTTCGCGGTCCGGCAGGGGTTCTTCAGGCCCTCTGTAGAATGTCCATCGCCTTTTCGGCATCGTCCAACGAGTCGACCGCGAGATAAGCAATGAACTGTGTGCCAAGCACAGCAGCGGAAACGCCGCGGAGGTTGATCCCCCCGTCGGCCAGCGTCTGGGTCAATTGCGCGATGATCCCCAACTGGTCCAAGCCCATTACACGGACGGAGTGAAGGCTCGGAGTGACTGCGAACCCGACCTGTGTCGCGGCATGGATCTCCCTCTCCCCCTGCAGCGGTGCGACAAACACGACCCCTTTGCCCGATGCTTCCGGCGTGCGACGTGCGATGACGAACTGCAGGTCTACGCCAGCATCCCGCAAAGCGCTTAATACTTGCGCAAGCCCTCCCGGTTTGTCATCGATGGTAGCTGCCCAAACATCGACGCGTTCTACGCTCAGTTCCATGGCAGCCCCTCCCGCCTGATCGATCTCCCAATTTAAATCTACTTCACCAACGGCACGCGAGCAAGGCCAGCGGCGTAAGCGAGACACGGGAATGCCCGGAATCCCCGGGCCGGCACTGCCGGGGTTCATGCTCTGCAACGCCGGCACTGTGCGCCTAGGAAACTACTCGTCTCGTTTTGTCGTCATGCGACGCTTGCCTACCTCGAGAGCATCCGAACAAAGAGCTTTGTGTGTCGCTTGTCGGACCTATTCCGAGAAGACCTTTCCCAGCGATTCACCGCATATTTAGCGCGGATTGGTCTGCCACCTGCATAAGTCCGTACCGGAGCATGCGTAGCTTAAGAGCCCCGCGCCCACGGCTGCAAACAGGTCCGATAGGTACCGCCTGCGGCTCGGACTTGCTCCCACTTGGAACCTCGGGACCGCCCGGTGTTTCTGAGGCTCCCGGTCCAGCTCCGTCCGCCGTTGCGCCTGCTCGGGCGCAGCGACATCTATCGCAGCTTCGTCCTTGGTGCGGAACTCCGCGACGCCCACGCCCCGTAGGACCAATCCGTGTAAAGGAGCGTATCGATGCCCTCAACGAGAATACAGAAGTCATACAAAGGGGTGTCCGTTGGGACGGTCTGCCGTTGCCGGTACTGGTATCCGACGGACCCTTGTCGACCCGTTTCCGTCAGTCAGGTCATTGCACTAGTTGTGGCCGTTCTCGAATTACCAACGGTCACTTGCCCGTCGTGCGCACTGCGCATCGGCAGGCGCCGGAAACAGCGTCCCGACTGTAGGAGGAAGCCTCTGCAAACGAGCGGGCCGGCTGCTGCCGGCCCAGGGCGGTGGTGCTATCGGCTTGCAACGGCCTGAGGATCGGCGGGTTGCCACCCTCCGCCGAGTGCCTTGAATGCAGCGACCGCTGCGCGCGCGGATTCCGTTTGCGCCTGCACCCGCTCGTCGGATGCGCGCAGCAAGTTTTGATCGGCCTGCAGGACCTCGATCAGGCTGACGACGCCTTTCTGGTAGGCCGCAAACGAGGCGGCTCGCGCCCGGCCTAGCGAGTTCACACCCTGCGCGAGAACGGCAGCCTGCTCCTCGCGCTTCACGAGCGCAGAGAAAGAATTCTCGACGTCCTCCGTTGCGTGCAATGCAGCAAGCCGGTACGCGGCGAGCATCTCGGCGTCCTGGCCTTTGGCCTCATTGATCTGGGCATTGATGCGGCCGAAATCGAACAGACGCCAGCGCAGCCCCAGCACGCCAGCGGCCTGACTGGCGCCGCTACTGAACAGGTTGCCGCTGGCCACTGAAGTAGCGCTCCCGATCAGGCCACTGAGCGACAGCTTGGGATAATACTCAGCGACTGCCACGCCAATACGCGCGTTGGATGCAGCAAGGCGACGCTCAGCCACTATCAGATCGGGCCGACGCCTGAGCAACTCGCCAGGCGATCCGGTGCCTGCGATTCGCGGGGCGGCCGGGATATCGCCGCCCTCGTTGAGTTCCGCCCGATGCGTGCCGGGCTGTGAGCCCAGCATCACATCCAGCGCGTTCATCGCCGCATCCAGCCCCGCCTCGAGGACCGGGATGGATGCCTGAACCTGCGCAAGCGCGCCTTCAGCCTGGCTCACCTGAAGGTCGGCCGCCAGGCCTTTCCCATACAGAAGCTTGATGGTCGAGAGCAGATCCTGCTGCGTCTGCAACTGCTTGCGGGCCACCTGCAGACGAGCCTGCAATCCACGAATGGTGATGTAGATGTCGGCGGTCTGTGCTGCCACAGCCAGGCGCGTGGCCACCTCGCCGGCCTCTGAAGCCTGATAGTCGGCAAGTGCCGCTTCCCGTCCGCGACGCAGGCCACCAAACACATCCAGCTCCCAGCTCGCGCTGAAATTGGCCTCGTAGTCGTTGCCATAGCGATCGAAACCGGGCGTTGAATCCAGGACACGTCCCAGCGGAGTCTCAACCGACTGGTAGACCCGGGCCGCCTGGCCGCTGACATTGCCAGAAGGCAGCAGCGCGGCATTCGCCGCGCCAAGTCCCGCACGCGCCTGCGAGACGCGCGCGGCGGCCTGCGCGAGGTCCAGGTTCTGTTCCAGCGCGAGCGTAACGAATCGTGTCAGTTGCGGATCGCCGAAACCAGTCCACCACGTGACCAGGTCTGCGCTCTCCGCCGCCTGCCGGTGAGCTACCGCGGCCTGGCCCTGGAAATGGTCCGGCATGGCTACATCGGGCCGGACATAGTCGGGGCCGACAGCGCAGGCCGCCGAGAGGCTGGCGACAATGACCGCAGCAAGGAGGTGTTTGGGTAGCATGAGCATCTTAGCGAGGTTCCGGATGTGACTATAATACCAAATGGTCACTCGTTGTCCATTCCTGTATGCTATGCCCATGAAAAACACCACCACTCCCTCCGCCCCCGCGCGTGGCCCGGCTGATCACGAGGTGCGGGACCAGATCGTTGCTGCCGCCACCGAGCACTTCAGCCGGTATGGCTACGAGAAAACGACGGTCTCTGACCTAGCCAAGGCGATCGGGTTTTCCAAGGCCTACATCTACAAGTTCTTTGAATCCAAGCAGGCCATTGGCGAGATGATCTGCGTCAACTGTCTGCACGAAATCGAGAGCGAGGTCCGGACAGCCGTCGCAGAGACCGATCTGCCGCCGGAGAAGCTGCGACGGATCTTCAGGGTCTTTACCGAAGCGAGCCTCAGGCTGTTTTTCCGGGACCGCAAGCTATACGAAATCGCAGCATCGGCCGCCACGGAAAACTGGCAGGCGGTGCAAGCCTATGAGGCACGTGTTCAGAAGCTGCTCCAGGAAGTTCTGCAGGAAGGCCGGCAAAGCGGAGACTTCGAACGCAAGACGCCGCTGGACGAAACCGCGATGGCAATCTATCTGGTGCTGCGCCCGTACCTCAACCCGCTACTCCTGCAGTACAACCGCGACACCACGGATGTCGCGCCTGCGCAGCTGTCCAGCCTGGTTCTCCGAAGTCTGTCGCCCTGACGCGGTCAACACTAGTGACTCTTGACTGAAATGGTCACTAGAACCATAATGAAAGCCGTCATCACTTTATCGATGGGACTTTCATGTTCTCGCGTCGCCTCGCCACATCCGCACTCGCCTGTGCGCTAGCGCTTGCGCTAGCGGCCTGTGGCGAAAAAGCACCGCCCGATCCGCGCACCGAGGTGCCGCTGGTGCGCACGGCCATCGTTCAGAGCGCCGTCCCCGCAGCCCGTTCGTTTACGGGGACTGTCGCGGCTCGCGTGCAGAGCGACCTGGGTTTCCGTGTTTCCGGCAAGGTGCTGGAACGGCTTGTGGATACCGGCCAAACCGTCAAACGCGGCCAGCTGCTGATGCGCCTCGATCCCATCGATCTCAAGCTTGCCGCGCAGGCCCGGCAGGAGGCGGTCACCGCCGCGCGGGCGCGGGCGCAGCAGACCGCGCAGGATGAGGAGCGCTATCGCGACCTGCGCGGCACGGGTGCGATCTCGGCTTCGGCCTACGACCAGGCCAAGGCAGCCGCCGATGCCGCCAGGGCGCAGCTCAATGCGGCCGAGGCTGACGCGGACGTCGCGCGCAATGCGACGGGCTATGCCCAGCTGCTGGCGGACGGCGATGGCGTCGTGATGGAAACGCTGGCCGAACCGGGCCAGGTCGTCAGCGCCGGACAGCCCGTGGTGCGCCTGGCCCATGCCGGGCGCCGCGAGGCCGTGATCCAGCTACCGGAAACTCTGCGCCCCGCCATCGGTTCGGTCGCCCATGCGACCCTGTTCGGCAACAGCGGCGTCAGCGTGCCAGCCACGCTGCGCCAGCTCTCGGATACGGCGGATCCGCGTACCCGCACATTCGAAGCGCGTTATGTGTTGCAGGACGCGCTCGCCGACGCGCCGCTAGGTGCAACCGTCACGATCGAGATACCGGACGCACGCGTGGCACTCCAGGGCGGCATGCAGGTGCCGATCGGCGCGGTGCTCGACGCGGGCAAAGGGCCCGGCGTGTGGGTCGTCAACGGCGAGCCGACCAGGGTTGCATGGCAGCCGGTGACGGTTCTTCACCTGGACGACGACAGCGCGCGCGTGTCCGGTACGTTGAAGCAAGGCGATCGCGTCATTGCGCTCGGTGCCCAGTTGCTGCACGAAGGCGAACAGGTCCGCGTGTCCGGCCAGTCCGTCGCGATGGCGAACGAAGGAGCACGTCCGTGAGCGAAGGCCGATTCAATCTGTCGGCGCTCGCGGTGCTTGAGCGCTCCATCACCTTGTTCCTGATCTGCCTGATCTCGCTGGCCGGGCTCCTGTCGTTCTTCAAGCTGGGTCGCGCCGAAGATCCAGCCTTCACAATCAAGGTGATGACCATCGTCACCGTATGGCCGGGGGCCACGGCGCAGGAGATGCACGATCAAGTTGCCGAGAAAATCGAAAAGCGCATGCAGGAGCTGCGCTGGTACGACCGGACCGAGACATACACGCGGCCAGGCCTGGCCTTCACAACGCTGACGTTGCTCGACAGCACACCGCCGTCGGAAGTGCAGGAGGAGTTCTACCAGGCCCGGAAAAAAATCGGCGACGAAACGGCCAACCTTCCGGCTGGCGTGATCGGGCCGATGGTCAACGACGAATACGCGGATGTCACGTTTGCGCTCTTCGCACTGAAAGCCAGGGGCGAACCGCAACGGCTGCTCGTGCGCGATGCCGAGACGCTGCGCCAGCGGTTGCTGCACGTGCCGGGCGTGAAGAAGGTCAATATCATCGGCGAGCAGGCCGAGCGCATCTACGTCCAGTTCTCGCATGACCGGCTGGCAACGCTCGGTGTCAGTCCGCAGGACGTGTTCGCCGCGCTCAATGGCCAGAACGTCCTGACGCCAGCCGGCTCCGTGGAGACCAAAGGTCCGGAAGTGTTCATTCGCCTGGACGGCGCCTTCGACAATCTGCAGAAGATTCGCGACACACCGGTCATCGTGCAAGGTCGCACGCTGAAGCTGTCAGACATTGCCACCGTCGAGCGCGGTTATGAAGATCCGGCGACATTCATGATCCGCAACAACGGCGAGCCGGCGCTGCTGCTGGGCATCGTGATGCGCGACGGCTGGAACGGGCTCGACCTCGGCAAGGCGCTGGACAGCGAGGTCGGCGCAATCAACGCCGGGTTGCCGCTGGGCATGAGCCTGACCAAGGTCACCGATCAGGCCGTCAACATTCATTCGGCGGTCGACGAGTTCATGCTCAAGTTTTTCGTCGCCCTGCTGGTTGTCATGCTCGTGAGCTTCGTGAGCATGGGCTGGCGCGCAGGCCTGGTGGTTGCCGCCGCCGTGCCGTTGACGCTGGCCATCGTGTTCGTGGTGATGGCCGCGACCGGCAAGAACTTCGACCGCATCACGCTGGGATCCCTGATCCTGGCGCTGGGCCTGCTGGTGGACGACGCGATCATCGCCATTGAAATGATGGTGGTGAAAATGGAGGAAGGCTACAGCCGTGTGGCCGCCTCTGCCTATGCCTGGAGCCATACTGCCGCACCCATGCTCTCGGGCACGCTGGTGACGGCGGTCGGCTTCATGCCCAACGGCTTTGCAAGGTCCACCGCCGGTGAATACACCAGCAACATGTTCTGGATCGTTGGCATTGCCCTGATCGCATCGTGGGTCGTCGCCGTGTTCTTCACGCCCTACCTCGGCGTGAAGATGCTGCCCGACTTCAAGAAGGTCGAAGGCGGGCATGACGCGATCTATGACACGCCGCGCTACAACCGCTTCCGCCAGTTGCTGACGCGCGTGATCGCGCGCAAATGGCTGGTCGCCGGTTCGGTCGTTGGCCTCTTTGCCCTGGCCATCCTCGGTATGGGCGTGGTCAAGAAGCAGTTCTTCCCGATCTCCGATCGCCCCGAAGTGCTGGTCGAAGTGCAGATGCCCTACGGCACATCGATTTCGCAGACCAGCGTCGCCACGCGAAAGGTGGAGGCATGGTTGTCTGAACAGAAGGACGCCAGGATCGTCACCGCGTACGTCGGGCAAGGTGCACCGCGCTTTTTCCTGGCGATGGGACCGGAACTGCCCGATCCGTCCTTCGCGAAGATCGTGATCCGCACGGACAGTCAGGAGGAGCGCGATGCACTGAAGGCGCGACTGAGGCGAGCCATCGCCGACGGTCTTGTGCCCGAAGCGCGCGTGCGCGTCACGCAACTCGTGTTCGGGCCATATTCGCCGTTCCCGGTCGCCTATCGCGTCACCGGTCCGGACCCGGACAAACTGCGTGGAATCGCGGCTCAAGTCCAGCAGGTGATGGAGGCCAGTCCGATGATGCGCACGGTCAACACGGACTGGGGCACGCGCTCACCGACGCTGCACTTCACCTTGCAGCAGGATCGCTTGCAGGCGGTGGGATTGACGTCCAGCGCCGTCGCGCAACAGCTGCAGTTCCTGCTCACCGGCATGCCTGTCACCGCCGTGCGTGAGGATATCCGAACCGTGCAGGTGATCGCGCGCTCGGCCGGCGATGTGCGTCTCGACCCTGCCCGGCTCGGCGACTTCACGCTAGCCGGCGCCAACGGGCAGCGCATTCCGCTGTCGCAGGTCGGCAAGGTCGACGTGCGGCTGGAGGAGCCGATCATGCGCTGGCGCGACCGCGTGCCGACGATCACGGTACGCGGCGACATTGCCGAGAACCTGCAGCCGCCAGACGTATCAACGGCAATCACCAGGCAGCTTCAGCCGATCATCGCGAAGCTGCCCAGTGGCTATCGCATCGAGCAGGCGGGCTCCATCGAAGAATCGGCCAAGGCGACGACTGCCATGTTGCCGCTGTTCCCGATCATGCTGGCGATCACACTGATCATCATCATCTTTCAGGTGCGTTCGATATCCGCGATGGTGATGGTGTTCATGACCAGCCCGCTCGGCCTGATCGGCGTGGTGCCGACGTTGATCCTGTTCGGGCAGCCGTTCGGCATCAATGCGCTGGTCGGTCTCATCGCGCTGTCGGGGATCCTGATGCGCAATACGCTGATCCTGATCGGGCAGATTCACCAGAACGAACATGCCGGGCTGGATCCGTTCCATGCGGTCGTCGAAGCCACTGTGCAGCGGGCGCGCCCGGTGATCCTCACGGCCATGGCGGCGATCCTGGCCTTCATCCCGCTGACGCATTCGGTGTTCTGGGGAACGCTCGCCTACACGCTGATCGGCGGCACGTTCGCAGGGACGGTACTGACGCTGGTGTTCCTGCCGGCCATGTTCGCGATCTGGTTCAGGATCCGCCCCGGCAGCCCTGCGGGTTCGCACAAGAGCCGGAATCACCAGTCTTCGCGCTCCGAACCGATGACCCAGGATGCGCTCGACGCGCGTTGAAACACCATCAAATCACCAAACGGAGCTTTTCATGTCGCATTCCACGGTTGTCGTTGTGACCGGCGTGTCATCGGGTATCGGACGCGCCACCGCCGAGAGGTTTACGAGGCGAGATTGCCGCGTGTTTGGCACAGTGCGCAGCATTGCAAAAGCGGCGCCTATCTCCGGAGTCGAGCTTGTCGAGATGGATGTTCGCGACGATGCTTCGGTCCAGGCCGGAATCCAGTCCGTCATCGAACGCACCGGGCGAATCGACGTCCTCGTCAATAATGCGGGAACGAGCCTGATCGGTGCCGTGGAGGAAACTTCGGCTGCCGAGGCCTTGTCGCTGTTCGATACCAACGTCTTCAGCATTCTGCGCACGACGCAGGCAGTACTTCCCCATATGCGTGCACAACATGGCGGAAGGATCATCAATGTCAGTTCGGTGCTCGGGTTCTTGCCCGCCCCCTATATGGGACTCTACTCCGCGTCCAAGCATGCCGTTGAAGGGCTGACCGAGACCCTGGACCATGAGGTGCGCCAGTTCGGCATCCGGTTAACGTTGGTCGAACCATCCTTTACCAGGACCAATCTGGACATCAACGCCCCTATGGCAAGCTCGAAAATCGCCGACTATGATCGCGAGCGGGCCCTTGCATCGAGCGCAGTCGTCAACAGTGTCAAAGGTGCCCCCGCGCCCGACGGCGTGGCGAAGACAATAGTTGAAGCGGCGCTTGGCACCTGGCGTATGCGTCGCACACCGGCCGGCGAAGCGTCCCTGTTGCGCAAATTGCGGCGCTTCATGCCCTCCGGCCCCGTCGATGCAAGCTTGAGGAAAACATTCGGGCTCACATGAAGTCCTCTCTCCCGCCGCAACGTGCATCACGTTCGCGGGCCCGCCCTGCGCCGACGAGTGATTAGCTTCAGGCGTCCATGGTCATGACAACTTCGGCGCCTTGCAACGACGGCCCGCAGCAGCACGGAACTCTTTGCAACCGAGCCCGTACGCACCCGGAACCGCACATATGGAAAGTCAGAATTGCGAGTCGTCAATGCTCGCAATCGGAGAAATCTCCGCTCTCGCGCTCAACCATTTTTTCGCCCAGCGCGCAATGCGCGCTTTATGGGCTCATTTCGACGAAGCGCTGCGGGATACGGACGTCAACGCATCCCAGTTTTGTATGCTCGCCTTGCTACATCTACGCGAACCAATGGTTTTCGGCGACATGGCAGCAGAACTGGCAATGGACCGATCGAACCTGTCGGCCAATCTGGCACCATTGTTCCGTCGCAAGCTCATCTCATCGATCACCCACAAGGGAGATCGGCGGACACGTCAGCTCGCCGTGACGACCGAGGGACGAAAAGCTGTGGCTTCCGCAATGAGCCCCTGGATGCGAGCTTATCAGGATACCTTTGCGTTTTTGAGACTGATTGATCTTGATTCAATGCGTGATCTTTTCCACGTGATTCGGGATATGAAAAGGCTCGACGACCTGAACGACGCCAGCGGCGCTCCTGCTCGCCCGGAATCTCGACTGCTGCGACGCAATGACTAGCCTGGTGAACTACAAGACGGCCCGACAGCCCGGAGGATCATCGTGACTGACATACGTCGGCCGCGTCAATCCAGTTCGGAGCACGGGGGAATCGGCGCGAAGGGGCAGTCGCGTGACCATCAGCTCGAAGAGACCTACCGGGCTTCCGGAGCTACCTGCGCTGTTACCGGGTTGAGGCATCTCCCAGTATTTGCCGCCGCATTTCGGCCCATTCTGCCCATTCGATGAGCGCCTCGATGAGGGTCCGAGCGTAATTCCCATTTTGCTCAGCGTGTATTCGACCTTCGGAGGAACCTGGGATACTGTCCAGCTGGCGCGAGCCGATGGAAGCGCGCATTGTCGGCCCGAGTCTTTCAGCAACACCTGTCGAACGGCCGGTTGCCGGTGTGCAGCGGTCGCCCTGATGTCCAATCGACGCTGCCCGCGAATGACTCTTGGTGGCCGACCTCTGCCTCACGCGATCCGCATGTGCAGCACGAGCCCGGCGGTCGGCACCGCGCGACCCCAAAAGCAGACAGTCTGGCGAGACCCGCTACAAACTTTTCAGAAGATTGTCGATTTTCGATCATCAGCTTCGTCGTCAGGTTATTCACACCCAAAGGATCTCCCATGAAATACCTCGGCTTGGCCTACTTCACCCCCGATAAATTCGCCGCGATGGCGCCAGACGACGTCAAGAAATTGGTGAGCCAATGCCCCGCATTGGACGACAAGATGCGGGCTACCGACAAGGTACTGATTTCCGCATCGCTTGGCGATCTGGACAACTGGAGGACGCTCCGCCCGCGCAGTGGCAAGACGCACGTCACCGATGGGCCCTATACCGAGTCGAAGGAAGTCGTGGGCGGCCTGTTCATCATCGAGGCGGATACCCATGACGAGGCGTTGCGCATCGCCTCCATGCACCCGGCGGCCACGCTGGGCGAAGAAGGTGGATGGGTCGTCGAGCTTATCCCCGTGGATTTCTACTGGTCCCGATGAGGGCTTGGACGCGTGTCTCAAATATGCGTTGGGACTCTGTTCTCCTCAAACACCTTCACGGCTTCGTGAGTCATCGCGACGATGCTACTTCTGGGCCGAGCGGCGACGCCTGTGATCGACCCACTGCGGCCGGTCGACCCAGCGCGACATATAGGACGGCTTTCAAGGCACAACGGACGTTCGTTTAGTTGCATTGGAAGCCGGGAGTTCTGCCTTACGGGGCGTGCGAGTGCGCGTGGGCGGCCTAAGTGCCGGCGAATAGGTATGGCAAAATTAGGTCCGCATAAGGCCATTGGGAACCGGGAATTGAGCGCAGCCACAGAAGACAACGAGGAAGCTAAACAGAAGGGCAGCAGCCTGCCGCCTATGTTCGGCCCGCTGGTGAACGGTGAGCGCACATGGATACGCATAGGCGAGATCGACTACGGGCTGATGGGCTACCTTCTGTCCTGCCATCTAATCATCGAGCACTACATGGACGCCTACCTGAAGTCGCATCACCCTGAGCTCGAATGGGAAGCCGCGCGGCTAACGTTCGGGCAGCGTGTGGCGTTGCTTTCCTCATGGACCATACCGAAGCCGTTCAATCCAGTGGAAGGCATCAAGCACCTGAACAGCTTGCGGAATCGTCTAGGACATCGGATGGATTACAGGCTGACCGCCGAGGACATGCTGCCGTTCGTGCACCACATGCAGGCCATACGCGAGCATGTGGACGCCAATCGCGGCAAGGACGCGCCAGAAGATACTGGACCACAGCCGAAAGACCTTAGCCCAACGGCGCTTCTCGAATTGTTCACGTCAATGACTGCCGCGTGCTTCGCCGGGTCCGTATCTCGGACGGATGCCAGCAGAGGCGTCACGAAGCGCACACGCGGCTAGGCGGATCAAGTTCGGGCGCGATGCTGTCTGACTCACTTGTATTATCTAAGGCTGCACATCACCGCGTGAGGCCACCTTGCTGCTGGAACTATTGAACACTGCCGGGAATTACCTCGACCCGCTCTCGAAGATCGGAGCGGGATTCGCCGCTCTGTACGCGAGCTGGCTGTGGCTAATGCGTCTATCGCACGGTGTTTACAGATATTGCGCCACATTTCTGCAGTGATCGCAGAATTCAAGAACGTCAAACTCAGCGATTGAATCCGGGGTCTTGTTTGGCTTGTCGACGTTGATCACGAACACATGGCGGCTGTTATCAATTCTGAAATTCGCCGATTGATGATGGCGATGCTTTATTTTATTAAGCAATTTTTCGAGAGTTATCGAGGCCGGTTGACCAGGGAGTTGCCCTTGCCCGGGCCCAGCAGCGACCATTGCTTGTTGCTGTGCGGAAGTGACTGGTGAAACCATCCGCCCGCGCACAATATTCAGTTGTGACTCAAGCGGTGTGGCCGAGTATGTGCCTCTAGCCATGTTGGTGTCCCGCGCCCGAAGAATTTCATTAACTATGTGATCTAAATGCTCCATCGCATCGGCGCTAACTCGCGCTGCTCGACTCAGGTCACCACGCGACCATGCATTACAAAACAGCACAGAGGTATTTTCTAGCCCGTATATAGACTCGTCAATCGATTGAGGGCCCGGGCTATTGGTTCCGGTGAGATAAGAAAGATTTCCCATGAATTTTCTTTAGGTTGTTGAAGTGATTCACCGCGCGATTGCACAAGAACACATAGCGGTTACATCGCATCTACGGCTATTGAGCGTGAAACTTGAGAAATCGACCGCGTGACCGCTTTTCCAGCCGCTTCCGCCACTTGAATGTCCGTCCGACGCTTCCGGTGACTGTCTCATGATGGCCGACGGACGAAACCGCTCGCGCGGTAATGGGGCTCCGGTTGAGCTCTGGTGGCAGGTGAGAGGAAACCGACTCTGTTTCCATGTTGGGTACGGGGCAATCCGCCTCGTTCCTCAACAGGAGCAGAGCCATGACTCACACCAGCCAGGATATCAGTCCGCTGCGCCAGCACATGATCGACGACATGCGCATGCGCAAGCTCGCACCGCAGACGCAGGCCGGCTATGTCCGCGTGGTCCGTCAGTTCGCCGCTTTCCTCGGGCGCCCGCCCGACACCGCCACCGTCGAGGACCTGCGGCGCTACCAGCTGCATCTGGTCGACCACGGCATCTCGCCCGTGTCGCTGAATGCCGCCATCACCGGACTGAAGTTCTTCTTCGAGATCACGCTCAACCAGCCCGGGCTGATGGCGAGGATGCAGCCGGTGCGCGTGCCCCGCACGCTACCGGTCGTGCTCAGCCCTGACGAGGTGGCCCGCCTGATCGCCGCCGCCGGCAACCTGAAGCACCAGACGGCACTCTCAGTCGCCTACGGTGCCGGGCTGCGTGCGAGCGAAGTGGTGGCGCTGAAGGTCGGCGACGTCGACAGCCAGCGCATGACGCTGCGCATCGAGCAGGGCAAGGGCCGCCGCGACCGCTACGCGATGCTCTCACCGGTCCTGCTCGAGCGCCTGCGTGTCTGGTGGCGCGTGGCCCATGCGCAGGGTCGCATGCTCGAAGGCGGCTGGCTGTTTCCCGGCCTCGATCCGGTGGACCCGCTCAGCACGCGGCAACTGAACCGCGCCATCCATGCCGCCGCAGAAGAGGCACACCTCGGCAAGCGCGTATCCATGCATACGCTGCGTCATAGTTTCGCGACACACCTGCTCGAACAGAAGGAGGATATCCGTGTGATCCAGGTGCTGCTGGGGCACAGGAAGCTCGAGACCACCTCACTCTATACCCAGGTGGCCACCGACCTGCTGCGCAAGGTGATCAGCCCGCTGGACCGCCTGCCTTCCGAGTAGGCCAGCACCGCGCGGAGCGCCCCGTGCTGGAGGTCGCGGACATCTTCCGCGTCCACGGGCCAGCGTGGCGACAGACTGTACCGCTGAGCCTGGGACAGCTGAAGGTCATGTCGGCCATCGAACAGTGCCGCACCGCGGCGCTGGGTGGACATGTGTTGCGCTGTTCCGGCTGCGCAAAGCTGGAGATCTCCTATGACTCGTGTCGCAATCGCCATTGTCCGAAGTGCCAGGCGAGCGCCGCACACCGGTGGCTCGAGGCACGTCAGGCCGACCTGCTGCCCGTGGAGTATTACCACGTGGTCTTCACGCTGCCCGCCACGATCAGCGCGATCGCCTGGTACAACAAGGCGGTGATCTACGGCCTGCTGTTCGATGTTGCCGCCGAGACCCTGCGTACCATCGCAGCCGATCCGAAGCATCTGGGCGCGCAGACTGGCGCGACGCTGGTGCTCCATACGTGGGGCTCGGCACTCACACACCATCCCCACGTCCACGGCATCGTCCCCGGTGGTGGCCTGTCACCCGACGGTGAGCGGTGGGTCGCCTGCCGGCCCGGCTTCTTCCTGCCCGTGCGCGTGCTCTCACGGCTGTTCCGGCGACGTTTCCTGGAAGAACTCGCTGCAGTGCGTCGTCGTGGCCAGTTGCGGTTCTTCGGCGAGTACGCCGCGCTCGCCGATCCTGCCGTCTTCGCCCAGTGGCTCGCGCCGCTACGCGCATGTGAATGGGTCGTGTATGCGAAGCGCCCGTTCGCGGGACCCGAGGCCGTGCTCGCCTACCTGTCACGCTACACGCATCGCGTGGCCATCTCCAACCAGCGGCTGGTTGCGCTCGATGAACGCGGCGTGACCTTCCGCTGGAAGGACTATCGCGCGAAGGGGCGCACCCGCTACAAGACCATGACCCTGGGCGCGCACGAGTTCATGCGCCGCTTCCTGCTGCACGTGCTGCCCGGCGGCTTCCACCGCATCCGCCACTATGGCCTGCTCGCCAATCCCGTGCGGCGGCAGAATCTCGCGAAGATACGCGAGCTGCTGCATGTCACGGCCGCCGGCGCGCAGGCCGCCGCTACCGATGACCCACCCGGCAATCTCCCGCCGCGCTTCATCTGCCGGCACTGTGGCGCGCCGATGATCGTCATCGAGGTCCTCCAGCGCAGCGCACCCATCCGCGCACCACCCGCACAGCGAGCCGCAGCATGAGCGCACGTGTTTCGAGACGTCCAGACCGACCGTCGGCTCTCCGGCAACGGGACCCGATAGCGGACGGTTGCGTCCTTCACATGCATCAGGCGGTTTCGCGCCCTGTGCACCGCCAGGAACGCCGGCCGGACCGCTTCGTCAACGTGCATCCCGTCGACATCCACCCGCTTCGCCTGACCTCACCATCAGCCCGACGTCGCATGCGACCGCTCCAATCCCCATAGCGATACAGGTTCCGGCCGCATCGGGACACTCCGCGGTTTCCTCCATCGGGGTTTGTACGACGCCTGCCCGCATGCTCCTGTGGCGTCCGCCCATGCGCACGGGCAAGGGCAGGCATCCTACAAACCTAAACAAACTGAGCCGCATGACGTCCGGCTCAGTTCGACCCTTCTCTGCCGCTCGACGCTCGGCCGTCTCAATGTCTCTTACCAAAGCTGAATCGCCGGTCGAATGACCACGCGCCGACGAGAGCGAACTGCTGCAATTGGCCGTCTATCGTCGCAGACTACCGTGCTCCGTTAAATAATGACGCAGCGCGCAAAGCGGTCATATAAAGATCTGCTTAGAACGTCACGGTCTTTGACGATGTAGATCACAAACTCGGCCACGTTCGTCGATCTCGACTTCCATCCGACTAGCCAAGGTCTCGGCCGTGCCCCCCGCGCTCGCTGCCTGGCTACCGTGGTTGGGTGCAACAACCACCTCACTCGCAGCACTCGTGAGCTCTAGCCGCGCTGGTCAGTCAAGAGTCTTTCTCGACATAAGCGGAGGAATCTCCACCCAGGTGGGTGCCCGTTTCATTTAGTCCTCGCTGCTCTTTGACGACCCTCCGCTCCAAAACCACCCAGAAGCGAGCATCCCGGCCAGAACGACCAACGCCGCGTTCAAGACCTTCTGGATCGCATTGCCGAATCCAGCTCCCGGCCCACGCTACGAAACAGCGGACACGCAAGTGCCGATGTGGCCCAGGCATCCGGCTCGCAAAGAGCTGAATTGCGGGTTGAGTCCTGTGTTTTTCGAAGCTTCGCTTCGCCGGGTAGCGGGCTAAGCTTTGGTTCAATGTTCTGCACTGAAACAACGAGAAAACAGCGATGTCCACACGACTTCACCCGGTGTCTCGCACGGTCGGCCTTGCCCTTGCCGCCGTGACATTGGTCATGTCTGGCACGGTGCAAGCCAGACATCCCACCCCGTTCACCTCGTTATCCGCCGACGATTAGATTTTCATCAAGTTGCATGACGCTGCACGCGACAACGATCCCGCGCGCGCAGCGCACCTGGCAAGCTTGATTCCGAATTATCCGGCGCCGGCTTATCTCAGCTATTTCCAGATCAAGCCGCGTCTGTTCAACGGCGCGGGGCATGCGAATCTCGACGCGCCGGACGCACCGGTGCTGTCATTTCTGCAACGCTACGACGGACAGGCGATTGCCGACCGTCTGCGCAACGACTACCTTCGCGTGCTCGGGGCGCGCCACGACTGGCACGATTTCGATTCGCAATATTCAAAGTTCGTCCTGGACGACGACACGCAGGTGAAGTGCTATGCGCTCGAGTCCCGTGCCACGCGAGGCGAAAATGTGGCCGACGCGGCGCGGGCGCTGCTCGTCGAGCCGAACTGGTACGGTGACGGCTGCGTCGATCTGATCACCGCGCTCGACCGTAACCAGCAGTTCACTCCGGACGATGGGTGGCAGCTGATTCGCCAGGCCTATGAACAGGGCGCGAGGACGACGGGCGGCAGACTGGTCGATGCGCTGGGCGCGGCGCGCCCGGATCAGCTGCTCCTCGAGCAGGCGACGAACCAGCCACGCCTGTTGCTCGCGAAAGGCATCCAGCTGGACGCAGCGTCCCATCAACTCGCGCTGCTCGCCATCACACAGTTGGCGGTCGGCGATCCGGAGGCCGCCGAGGCCACCTTCACCGTAATCGCACCGTCGCTCACCCTGGCAGAACGGGCTATCGGTTGGGGCACGATCGCCTATCAGGCGGTGCTCAGGCAGCTACCGGGCGCGGTGAACTGGTACCGACTGTCGGCGAACGCGCCCCTGTCGAGTCAGGCCTACGAGTGGCGCACGCGCAGCGCGCTGCTGGCCGGGGATTGGACAATGGTGCGCTGGTCGATCGAGCAGATGCCGGCCGCGCTGCGCGCACAGCCAGCATGGGTCTACTGGTACGCGCGCGCGTTGAAGCAGAGCAGCGAGGTGGCGGCAGCCGACCAGGAATTCCGAACGATCGCGGGTAACTACACCTTCTATGGCCAGTTGGCCTCCGAGGCGCTCGGCCGGCAGATCGTGATCCCGCCGCAGACCAAGGTGACCGACGAAGAAGTTGAGCGGGCTGGCCGGACACCAGGCTTCGAGCTGGCAGAACGCTTTTACGCGCTGCACCTGCGTACGGAAGGCAACCGTGAGTGGAACTGGCAGCTGCGCGGCATGACTGACCGACAGCTGCTCGCAGTCGCCGAGTACGCGCGTCGCATCGAGCTTTATGACCGGGCTGTGAGCACTGCCGACAGGACGCAGACGGAACATGATTTTTCGCTGCGCTACCTGGCGCCATTCCGCACGATTGTCGAGCGCGATACGCGGTCCACCGGGTTCGACGTCGGATGGGCGTATGGCCTCATTCGCCAGGAGTCGCGCTTCATTATCAATGCGCGCTCGGAGGTTGGCGCGGGCGGCCTGATGCAGGTGATGCCGAACACCGCTGAGATGGTCGCGAGGAAGATCGGGCTCGGTACGATCTCGCGGGCCAGGATGAACGACATCGACACGAACATCCTGCTTGGCACGTACTATCTATCGATGATTTACAACCAGCTTGACCGTTCTGCCGTGCTCGCGACCGCCGGCTACAACGCCGGCCCTGGGCGCTCGCGTAAGTGGCAGGCCAACCTGCCGCGACCGGTGGAAGGCGCGATTTTCGCGGAGACAATTCCGTTTAACGAAACCCGCGACTACGTCAAGAATGTATTGTCGAACACGGTTTACTACGCGGCGCTGTTTGATGGCCACCCGCAATCGCTGACGGAGCGGCTTGGCCAAATCGAGCCCCGATGATACCGTCCGCAACGCTGATCCGCGGATCACTCGGGTGCAGTAAGTGCGGCTGCATACGCGACACTGTATAACGATCCTTCTATCTCTGAATGACCTCTCAACACGGAACCATCTTCTGCGCCGTTTAGGTAGTCAGCCGGCGATCTGCGTTCAAATGACGGACCAAGCCCTAGGAGTCGCCATGTCTTTCGAGCAGTATTGCCAGATTGTGGAGGACATCCGCGTACGACGAGTTCAGTCATCGAATCGGAGCCACGCCAACCAGAACTGACGAAGGATCCTTTGAAATCATGACCTGCATCCCGCCCTGAGCGGGCGGGGCTTCAATCACTGCGACACAGTGACGACGTACGTCGTGTCCACCATGAAACCAGTTCCCGGACCGCGTACAAAGCTACCACCAAATCTGATCGTGTGCTGGCCGGGCGACAGCGGTTTGAGCATCACCCAGTACCCATCGCTGATCGACATGCCGGGTCCAGCGCCCGATCCAAGGATGTTATCTGCAGGAACCGTGAAATTGAAGAACGGCGACAGCGCACGGAAACCCTGTGCACCGTTCAGTACGTCGTTGCCGTCAACCGTTACGTGCAGGCTGGTTGGGCTGATGCCGTCTGCAGTAGTCGCGCTGCATTTGCGGCATGATGCTGCGTCCGTGCAGTGAAACGGCGGCAGGTCCTGGGTTGAACACTCAACGTTGATGAGCGGAAAAAGAATGGACGCTGTTGAGGGCGAAGAAGCGGCCGCGGCCGCCGCCGCATTGGCAGGCTGATCGCCGTTACTCAGAGATTGAAAAGCGCGCCGGGCGGCGTTGCGGCGATTTGGTGGTCCGCTCAACGCGCGGGCTGGCGCCGCGGATGAAAAGGATCGCGCAGATAGCTACCATCGTCCAAATGCTGAGAATTACGGTCAAGGCACTCATTTCAGTCTTCAGAAGTTCGACACTGCGATTAGTTCTGTCTGGCCTGACGGCCAATCAATGTGTCGTAGGTTGGTCGGTACCTTTGAGCAATAGCTCATCGATCAGGCACGTGGTCAGTGCCAGCTGCTTTTCGAGCGATACGCGCGCTACTTTCGCACCCACCGTGTCGCCACGTGCGACGGCGTTGTGAGTCTGCGTCGCGAGGCGCAACACGGACTCCGACGCGAGGTGCAGGCCGCGCATCATGCCCGCGTCGGAGTACGGCGAAGGACCATTCCAATCGGACATAGATACGTCCGGCAGGCCAACTTCGAACTGGTAACTTTGGTGGTGGCGGAAAGACATTTCAGGCTCCCTGCGCGATTGGCACGATGTCAGTGTGCGCCGACGATGGGGAGTCCAATCCGTTAAAAAGAAGCCAATTTTGGAGTTAATCCGTCGCCATCGGAAGAACGAAAAATTTGCTAAAAATGGGGCCGGGCCGCGCGCGGCTAGAAACTGGGCGGGCGGATATTTTGCGGGGCGCAACCTTACGCGGTTACGTGGGAATCGCCGAGCCGCATCGCACGTATGCGGGGTGCGACCGGCTCTTCAGCGGGTAGCGTCGCATGTCGTTTAGGGTTGTTCGATGCCTGCCATCGTCCACAGGAATGTGAGCGTGCCAC